>NZ_JACJDU010000090.1:0-4742 GCF_014163715.1 Shewanella sp. SR44-4
CGATGGTACATCCTGTACCGCGAAAGCTAGCCTGACGTCCTGTCAGGCTCACGCTATTTTCTTCAACGTCCTCAATTCAGAGTTGAATCACGCCAACTGCAAGCAAAGTATGCAAATCATTTATGCCCCAAAGCTTGTTTAGGTTATGGCCTGCGGCCACTAACGTCGTGGCGCTTCGCCCACACCAGAATTTTCAAACTCCGTTTGAATTAACATCGCAAGGTTCCACCCTGCACGGGCCAAAAGGGGATCAACAGCAATCCCCTCTTGGATCACCCTTGCCGTTCCGGCAACATTTTCAAACAGCGAAAAGGTCGCGACGGAAATAAATCCAGCTTCTGGCCGCGTATTTAACCATCTTCGGCCTTATTCGAAAATGCTAACGCTTCCGATGGTACATCCTGTACCGCGAAAGCTAAGCTCACATCCATGTGAGCTTCACGCTATTTTCTTCAACGGCCTCAAGTTCAGAGTTGAATCTGTCCCTTTACAAGCAAGGCATATTGCTCGTTTTTCCTCATTTCGTGTTAGCTAGGTGTATTAGGTAAAAGGCAATAACCGAGCAAAGAAAAAGATGAAATACAATAAACCCCATCTTGAAAGGTGTAATCAGAACAGGCAATTAGCCGAAAGGTTGTACAAAATACCACTACCGTAAAAAAGTAAATTCCTATAGCATCATACGTTGATTAATATGGATGTGGCATCGACTAAGTCCAACCAGCGATTTATGCCTTGCAAACACCGCAACGCATAAATACTAAAACGTTATAAAGCACAAGGAACGTATGAGTTTATCCATCGGTTGTTCTCCAAATGAGCAAGTTGAGATCACTGTAGAACAGTATCAACATTCTCCAAGCAGTGAGTCTTTTGATGATAACTGGTTTATTTGCTCTGTTAGTGTTTCATTTGGAAGCTTCAGTGGTAAATTCCCTGCCAGTTTTCAAACCTATGATTTTGTTAAGTTCTCTAAAGAAGTACAAAAGCTCTATGCTTGCCTAAAAGGTACAGCTACATTCGACAGTCTTGAGGGGCAGCTTGAAATCAAGCTAACCGGGAATGGAAGAGGTGGAATTGAATTAGAGGGTAATTGCATGGACAGTGTTGGTGTTGGAAACAAACTTAAGTTCTCTACAGGATTTGATCAAACCTATCTCCAATCTATTATCGAAGACCTAGATGAGATTTTAGAAGGCTTTCCCGTACGAGCTTTATAACAAAATACTATGGCGTTAACCTAAATTCACCATACTTATCATAATGCGAAGAGTGAGTGTTAGTGCTTGGGCACTAACAAGCTTCTGTCCACAAACGAGTTAGTAACGCTTGCAAAAGCTTGAATTCAACAATGAACTTGAGGCCGTTGAAGAAAATAGCGTGAGCTGGCCATGGATGGCCTGCTAGCTTTCGCGGTACAGGATGTACCATCGAAAGCGTTAGCATTTTCGAGTAAGGCCGAGGCCGATTACAAACGAGGTTCAAAGCTGGATTAATTTCCGTCGCAATTTTTCGCTGCTATTGTTTGGTTAAAAAGCGAAAAAGTTGCCGGAACGCTGAGGGTTTGCAAAGGGGTACAAGTGCTTTACCCCTTTGCTCTGGTGTGGGTGAAGCGCCACGACGTTGGTGCCCGCAGGCCATAATATGATAAAAAATTAAAACGATTATTCGTTTAACACACCAACAAGGTTTATGATTAAAGAGTCTCGATAATGAAGTTGATGAGGTCTAATCATGATAATAGCTTGCCCCCATTGCGATACCTTAAATCGCGTACCGGAAGAACGTCTTGAACAACAACCAACCTGTGGGAAGTGTAAACAAAGCCTATTTGTTGGTGAATCGATAGAGTTAACTGTAGCGAATTTTAGCCACCATGCTAATAAATCAGAATTACCGCTGGTGGTCGACTTTTGGGCTAGCTGGTGCGGTCCGTGTAAAAACTTTGCTCCAGTATTTACTCAAGCAGCTAAAAAGTGGGAGCCCAAATTCCGTTTTGGCAAGCTCAACACCGAAGAGCAGCAAGCCCTGGCTGCCCAATTTAATATTCGATCAATTCCAACCCTGATGGTATTTAAGCAAGGCAAGGTTATCGCTCAGCAATCAGGTGCCTTGCCTGCATCATCATTCAACCAATGGCTTGAATCGATTAAGTAAATTTTTATTAGTGCATACTTTTTATATTGTTAATTCATATGTAAAAATAGAATGATGGATTAGTAAATTTGATGTTTTTGGTGCGTTTGTTACACCATATAGGGCTATAGATCACGAAAGGTTTTTTGGCTAAAATTAGGTTCTCAATAAGTAGTAAAGACCAGTTCTATCTCTATTTTACTAACGGATATGGATATGGATATGGATATGGATATGTATCGCTGAGCAAGAGGTTGGGAGGATGTTAAAAAATATTATTGATAAATATCGTTATCTTCTATTGCTTACTGTTTCATTATTTTTATTTGTGGTCGTTTTTATTTCATATGCTTACCCCGAAGGAGATGAAGCTGTGTTTGGATTTTTGAAGCGATATGAGGTTGAGTTATCGGCTCCTGTGAAAGGGCGTATTATCAAGAATGGCATTCCAATTTCGGGTATGGAGATTGTTAGAGAGCTCTCCTATGGTGGCTATGATAAAGGCGAACCGGTTATTGACTATGCATTAACCGATACAAATGGTGAGTTTTCATTTAAAGAGGTTAAAGTTAAATCAAATGCCCCAGGTAATATTTTTGGGCAAGATGCTCGTCTTAGGCAAGAAATTTACATTAAGAAAGATCTTGACGAGATAAAAGATGGGGAAGATAAGTATTACTGGCTTTGGTTTATAAGTAAAAATTGGACTTCAGTACCTTATTTAAATCAGTATTTAATGCAATTAAATGCAGACTTACAAAACAAAGAATTACAATATGAAGTCGATTTAACTCAGTTTGGTTTGAGGTCAAGCCAACCGATAGCTTCTATTTGTTATTGGGAAGGTGAATTGTTTTCTGTTTATTATGGGGAAAATTTAGAAGAAATTAAGAGTTTTGATGATTTAAAAGACTAAATTTATTAATTTAGTCTCGCCTACTTATTTTAAGGATGAAATATGAGTGTTATAGCCCCAAATATAGCTTCTTTGCTAGCGTTGCTAGCTTATGATATTAAGAATCCCTCTGGAAAAATACTTCCAGATAGAAGAGTCAAGAAGCATTTCAAATTTAGTACAGATGATGTTCAGCAAGCATCGTCAGGTGGTTTCTTTTGGCGTGAAACGACAGGCTTTTTGCTTATTGGCCAAGGACATAGTCAGCAACATAAAGGCGACCACGTAATCGCAATACGAGGAACAAATACTTTAGCTGATGCGGTAACCGATATAACCGCCCACTCAAAAAGTAATGATTCAGGTAGCTTAGTCCATACCGGTTTTCAAACAACATTTGAATCTTTTAGAGATGGGTTAGCTGACTATTTAGATAAACCTGAAGTGTTAAATAGTACAGGTATTATCCATTGTGTTGGTCATAGTTTAGGCGGTGCATTAGCAACTTTAGTCGCGAATTGGGTAAAAACTACATATAACAAAACCGTTTACTTATACACTTTTGGCTGTCCTCGAGTTGGGTATAAAGACTTTGCGATTAAAAGTAGCGCTCGCATTGACAAAGTATATCGCTGTGTTCATGGCTCTGACCCTGTCCCTAAAGTTCCTGTTTGGCCTTTCTGCCATGTACATATTAATGGCAGTGAGTATGTGCCTGTGAGAGAGCAGGGCTTAAGCCCTAAAGCCCATAGTATGGAAACAGCACCCGGTTATGTTCATACTACTAACTATGAACAATGGGATGATATGTACAGCCAAGTTGCTGGTTCTATGTATCAGCGAGTCGTTCTTAATTACGAAAATAGATTACAAACGACATATTCTTCACATTGGGCTGATAAAATTGCAGCTGCTTTAATGACACTTATCATTGATGGTGGTGGTACCGGTTTGATTGCGGCAATACAAGCTGGTGGGACAACAATTGCCACTGCTTATGATCTTATGGCAAGATTTGTTTGTGATCTTGCCAATACAGTTGGCTTTGAAGAACAGTTAAAAGGCTTGTTAGGGCATATGATTGTTTTTGCAGGAAAACCTGCTATTACCGTGATTAAGTATACTTTTTCATTCATAAAATGGGTTTTTAACATTACTCTTGATCGTCTTAATAACCAAGCAAGAAATGCAATGAAAAATGTGTAATATGCCTTTAATGATTTTAGCACATATCAACAATTAATCTGAATAGTTGTATTTAGCTGGGGGGAGAGTATGGGATTAATTGTAGGGCCATTGATATTATTTTGGATTTTAGTTGGAATCTATTCATTATCCATTGGGTATGATGTTTTTAGCTATTATTCCTTTTTTCCTAGTGGGATTATAATAGGCTTTGTGACATTGCTTTCGGTTAATTTTTATTTCGTACTCCCACTTGAATTTCTTAAGAAGAAAAAAACACTTGGCGCATTTGAGATACCACTTATGTATTTTGCAAATAAGTTTGCATTTATGTGCTTTTTAGCGGCGATACTAATGCACTGGTATGGAAGTGGATTTTTAAGTAATGATTTTTTTAAACCCATACCATTTATAGTTATGTTCACTATTTCTTTTGGGGGGATAATGGCTACAGTTAATGCTGATACTTTTATGGAAGAAAATAATATAACTAAGACATTTTAATGGAAGAGGTGTTCATATTTTT
>NZ_JACJDU010000091.1:0-4721 GCF_014163715.1 Shewanella sp. SR44-4
TAATCCAGAAGAACCATCTATTGCAGACGTGACAGAGTACCCCTCTTTCTCAAGATACTCTTTGATCATTGCTGCGAGACGTTCATCGTCGTCGATTAGCAAAATGTTGTCAGTCGTTTTGGTCACAGGCATGCCCATATTATGCCACATTTTTTAAAACTCTCTAGCTTTACATTACTTTACGTCGCAGAAAAATCAGAGCAATGCAGTCGTGTTTTTATGACTATAGACAAGTGGGGCAACTGCCAATACCGCGATGTGCGGCCACACAAACACTATTAAGTGAGAAAGATCATGATTGCAAAACGCATTACTTTACTAAGCCTTGGGGTACTCTTATTCAGCACACAGATTGCTTTCGCAGAAGAATCTAAGACCGAAGACCAGTGGAGTATTTCGACCACGCTTGGAGTCGTCAGCGCCCCTACCTATGTCGGGGATGACGAAAACCAACTGAACATTCTCCCCGATGTGCGCGTGACTTACGGGGATCGATTTTTTGCATCACTGTTAGGCGGTGTCGGCTATAACTTTGTGGCAACAGATAACTGGAAGGCTGGCGGGATTGTTAAATACGATTTTGGCCGCGATGAGGATGGTGATAATCCATTGCGTATATCTGGTGATGACGTAAATGATCTGCTGGGGCTGGGTGATATTGACGGTTCGGCTGAGGTTGGTGCATATATCGAATATGAAGCTAGTCGGATTCGATCAAAACTGGAAGTACGCCAAGGGCTGTCCGGCGGTCATGAGGGTTTGATTGCAGAAGCTGAGATCAAATTTACCGGACAATTCCAGATGTTCTCGAAACCCGCCTTTTTTGCGGTAGGGCCAGAAGTCGTTTATGGCGATAAAAACTACAATCAGACCTATTTTGGTATCACCACAGTGCAAGCCTCGCGCTCAGGACTTTCCACGTATCAAGCTGATGCGGGATTGGTTTCCTATGGACTGCATGGCTCGGTGGTCTTACCGCTCAATGATCGAATCACCCTGATTGGCTTTGCTGGCTACGACATGCTCGGCGATGAGGTTGCCGATTCTTCGCTAATTACACAGCGCGGTAGTGACGCTCAAGCCATAGGTGGCCTCATGTTCAGTTACCAGTTTTAACCAACCAATATTAACGAGAGAGGTGAACTGCCATGACTGCTGAAACCGTAACTTATACCAATGCATTGGGCGAGATAATCGCACCGTTTTTGCTCGCGGTACGCTCGACCAGCTTCTTTGAAGCCTATGTGTATCTACCACTGATGACGATACTCGCCATTTTCATTTTCAGGCGTACCTATCGTCTAATGATGGCCAATGGCACATTCGATTCGCCACTTCGTCAGCGATATCGCTACGTCATTTTGTCACTGTATTTCATGATGTGTTTTTTCTTCACCGGCGTTATCGCGGTAGCATTCAAGACCATGATTTTGGAAGAGATGGACTACACTGAGGCACATTGGTTTATCCCTTATGTGAGCTACTTGCACTTTTACATCGCCAGTGTGTCATTGGCCTATATCTATCTTATGCGCACCAATCGTTCGTCGCTTTTTTCGCGGGTATTGAGTTTGTACATACAAGTGGGTTTTCTTGGTGCATACCTAATCGGTATCGACCGCATTGTTAATGAACCGTGGGTGCTGCTCGATCCAGCGAGCGGTTTGAGTGGTTTCTACATGTTTGCGATATTCGGTGTGCTGCATTTTGATGTGGTCGTGCGGCTTCTCCAACCGTATGATAATGCGATCTTGGTGAGCGCCCCAACGATGATAGGCGGCGACAATGCTAAAAGGTGAACATACAGCGCGGGCAACGGCGTACACCTCGGTTGCTAAATGGCTGCACTGGATTGTGGCGGCTTTGGTGGTCGCCATGTTGTTTTACGGCTGGTCGCTAGATAATTACGAAGGTGAGGCATTGTCGGCGGCGCTTTCGTATCACGCGCTAGGGGGCTTTTTAGTCGCCTCGCTTTGCGGCCTTCGCTATCTATGGCGCACATCACACCCGCCGCCAGAGTTACCAGCGACATTATCACGGCCACAAGTGATCGCTGCGAAGGTCATCCATTCCACACTTTACATTTTGATGATCGTTGTACCTGTTACTGGCCTCATGACAGCGGTAGCCCATGACGTGCCGGTGGTCGTTCTTGGGGTGATCGATCTACAAGATACATTTTCCTTTTTTGGCCACGACAATTTTGACCTTAAACGTTTCATTCATGCCCAAGCGATGCACACCTTCGCAGGGCTGATTATTGGCCATATCGGCGCGGCATTGGTACATCAATTTTGGATTAAAGATGGCGTGTTTCGACGGATGTTATGGGAGAAAAAGCAATGATCGTTAGCGGCATCAAACGAGCTGGTATTGCAGTGGGGTTTTTTAATGGTGTAGGAAACATGATTTTTAATATAGTGTGATTTTTCCAACCTCTTCATTTCTCCTAAGAGGTTATTTTAATTGTATTGTCATTCGCCTGGGGAGCGAACCGGTAAGTGAAAATCACACTAACAGCGAATAAGATTAAAGCCCCAATTAAGGGGCTTTTTTTATATATCTAAATTGTGTGTTTCTAATGAGCTATCATCTAATCTCTTTATGTCATTGATAACTTTTTCTCTGAAATCTTCCCTGCTTCCTCCATCATCATTATCATGTTTTCGCATTATAGATATTTTTGCGTCATTATCGAATAAATCGCCGCCTACAGTATCGTTTAATTCATCCCATTTATTAACTTGGTTAGTATGCCTAGTTTCTCGCTCTACTACGTCATTTCTATAGTCAATATCAGCTTGCGTTTCTGAATTTTTCAAAAATAGGGGGTCATGGCCTCGCGCTTATTTAGGGGATTGTTTCTGCGTATCTTGCGACCTCTTCAACATCAAAGCCGCCGCCATTGTCTTTATGGAATTGCTCAATAGAGGCGCGTAAACCTTCTGGACTACTTTCGACAACATCACGCATATAAACATTTTTTACAATGTGCTTAAAGCGTTGTTCGTCTAGTTCCGCGCTGCTAAATTCTCTATTAGGCGTTACGCCAGTTTCAACACGTATTTTAGCGTCTTCATACAGGTCTGTAATATCGTTGAGCCAATCCCGAACAGGGGCGGTTATTTTGTTAAATAGCTTAGATAAAAAGCCTTGTTTTTCTTCTGGTTCAATATGTTCAATAACTGCGCTAGTCATTGTATTTCTTTCTCTTGTTATCCTTTATTTATAACAACCTAAACGGGTATTACACAAGAAAAATCTTGATAACGTAGTAACCATCGCAGATGGTCGATTACGTCCTTAGATCAAGCGGCAATCTAATCGTAACCGTTGATGACGAGCCAGAGGACAGGTCTATTGTGCCTCGGTGGGCATCAGTGATCTTCTGCACCAACGACAACCCCAGACCACTACCGGAGATATTCTGTTTGCCGCGGCCACGTTGAAAAGGCTCAAACATGCTTGCTTGATCTGCTTCTGGGATACCGTCGCCGCCATCGCTGACGATCAGATTTACATACTCAGTATTAACTTGAACGTCTACCGCAACAGGTGCGCCGCCGTACTTAAACGCGTTATCTACCAAGTTTCGGGTAAGGTGCTGGATCATTCGTGCATCCCCGAACATGCTCACAGGCGACCCCTGAACATCACAATTTGAGTAACGAGCGCACTCTTCTGCGACGACACCCATTAAGTCGAACACCTCAAAATCCTGTTGTACGACACCGGCATCGATGCGGGTCATCAAAACTAGCTCGTCGATCAATACTCGTAGTTCTTCGACATCTTGTGCCAATGCTAATTGTCGGGGTTCATCTTCTACGGTTTTGATCATTTCAATACCAAGACGAATGCGTGTGAGAGGTGTGCGCAGTTCGTGAGATGCGTTGGCGAGTAGCAGCTTTTGAGCATTGACCAATGCTTCGATGCGTTCGGCGGTAGAGTTAAAGCTACCAGCAAGGGCGGCGACCTCGTCGCTGCCTTCTGGCTCGACACGAGCGCTGAGATCGCCGAAGCCTATTTGTCTGACAGCGAGTTGAAGCCGCTCTATTCTTCCCGTCAAATTTCGAATGAACGGGTACATGATTGCTGCGATACCAAGCGCGGAAATGATCAGAAATATCACAAACACGGCGGATTCACCGGGCAATGCGATCCGGTTAACGTTGATAACGAGCTGGCGGCCGTCTGTTAATTTAGTTGCCCACCGCGTGCCACCTTCTGTTTCTCGCCACGCGCCCTCGGCCAACGGTACGTCATCCAATGGCGTTACTGTACCGACTGACGCAATCAACAGCTTTTCGCTGCTGTAGAGGGATAGATCAATATCGAGGTAGTTGCCAATTTTATCGATGGCTGCTTGCTGCACATCGTCTGGTTCGGTGGCACTGGGCACAAGAAGTTCACTAAGGGCAGCGGTTTTGACAAATAGCTGCTCGTCATACTGATCTTGACCAATGATCGTCCAAGCAATCGTGGCGACCAGAGCGAATCCCAATAAGCTTGAAAAAACGATGAAGCAGATTTGTAGGTACAGACGGCTGTTAATCATAACTGCATCACACCTGCGACCGTGCAAACAAGTAGCCAACACCGCGCACAGTAATAACACGACGAGGCTGTTTAGGGTCGGTTTCAATCTCGGCGCGTAACCTAGATATATGCACGTCGATAGAACGGTCGAAGGCTTCCAAATCTGACCCTTGAAGTCCATT
>NZ_JACJDU010000092.1:0-4471 GCF_014163715.1 Shewanella sp. SR44-4
CAATCAACAAAGTCGTTTACACCCTAAATGAGCCTGAAACTAACTGTGCAAAAAGCACCTCTGACTTGAATAGTGCCATCTTAGGGTTAACCGATAAATGTCTAGTGCCCCTGAAATTTCAAAGGTGTAGTGGATAGTTATTTTGGCCAGTGTTGTGTATATTTTCAAGCAAAAAAATATTGACTTCCATTAGATATAGTTGTGATTATATTAATAAAGTGAAACTCGTTTTGGGGCATAAATGGGTTAAGCCCCTAACCCATTTGTGGACAAAATCAATTTAGTTTTTCGTAGGATCATCTTCATTTCGGATAACCAAAAATAATTCAAAACTTATGAAGCATCAGTATTCTATAACCTTTAGCATAACAAACAATAGTGGCGCTGGCACAAACTGGCCGCTACTATGCAACTCTTCTGGCCTGGTGAAGCTGCTTTAGTTAAGATAAAGCTACAAGATAAGTGGGGCTGATGGAGAGGAGATTAAATCATTCGACACTAAATTAATATTGGGGATAAAAATAGATAATAATTTGACAGCTTATTATAATACCCGCGCCACCCATGAGGAATAGTAAGAAATTCACTATTTTTCTTTTAGAGACATCGACCTTTTCAAGATCCTTATATATTAAAAATTTCCTAGCTAAAAATAAATTCGCACCCCACCCTAAAAATGGGATTAGTATGCCTGCGTAAAACACGTTACCTAAAACAAGAATAGAAATTAATATTGCAATAGAGGATAGTATTGCTGACAAAGTTAAAATGAAATCCATCTCAACAAACAGCATCGCCCCACGCCCCAAAGAATGTAATTTATTTCGATAGCTATTACTTAGATATAGCTTCAGCAAACTAATAATACTCAAAATATCACTCCTCAGTAATTTGGACAATAACACCCACAGATCAGCATTTCACAGTAGAGTTAATCAAAATGTTATGCCTACCATAGAAACTATCGGCAATATCACGCTTCATCTGAACCAATCGTTGAATTTTTTGATAGTTTGATTGGATGCACCTCTTATAATTGCCCACTCATTCATTGTTGATCCTGTGACAGCCTGAGCAACAAAAACACCTTTGCCTGATACTCAGTAATGTATTCTGCAGTATTATCTCGTGGCCAGTCATACACACCATAAACTTGCTAATCGTAAGATATCTACACTCGCTAATCTATATCTTATAACATGCTGAAACGGGGGCGGATACGCCAAATATCTTCTATTTTGAATAGTCTTTTTTGTCATTTTGGATGGCCTTTGTTCTAAGCGTCCATATAAACCTCTTCATGTTGTGGTGAATAGACACTTAAAGGGGCAAAAAGGAGTTCTTAATTGGATAAACATTGATTACAAAATCTCATAAATTAATTAAATTTGGGAAATGTAAAAAAATGAGGTGCTAAATCGTTATGGTCGGATAGGCGGCACTTGTTACCAAGTACCGCCCTCCTAAGAACCGTACATGCAACTTTCACTGCATACGGCTCAAGCCTCCACTAAGGCGTATTCTGTTACCCAGCACCCTATATCGCAGCCAAGACAGGTTCGAACCAAGAGTTTCGGCCTTCCTTTGCCCGCTTACGCTTACTTAAGTAAGTTGCATATTCGGGGTCGTAAGGTGTCACTGCACTCCTGATTTTTACATGTCTTTTTATCGGCGTTTGAGCTATCTGAACCAGATTAAAATGGCAGTCCATGTTGGCGATTTTCTGCCAGCCGTGAAATTGCCATCCTCCTATGCGATTCATATAGTATTTACGCCTCACCCAGTCCTTACTTTTAGTTGGATGACGCCTAACGGCCCAACGCCATAACAGCCAGAAAAGTTGATGCCCTACATAACCGAAAACTTGCTTTGCAACACTGTGGCGATAATAGTTCGCCCATCCTCTCAGTTTCGGATTCAATATTTTAATTAAATCGTTAACGGGGATTGTTGGATGTTTTCTAATGAATTCACGTAGATTACTCAAAAATGATAGAACGTTGCTCTTGCTCGGTTTAATGAGCAGTTTGCCTTTGTACTTTCTAAGATTGAATCCCAGAAAGTCAAAACCATCATCGATATGAGTAATGTGCGTTTTCTCATCAGAGAGTGTTAAGCCTCTTTCCTGTAGAAAACCAATTAGTTGCGGCTTGATTTCATTAACGAGCACTTCCTTCGAAGAACCTGTGATAACAAAATCGTCTGCATATCCGATAAAGTTGACTCTATTCCCTGTTTTACAGGCAATAGACTTAACCAACTGCTCTAACCCAGCCAGCGTGAGCAACATCAGCGTTGGGGAGATTATCCCGCCTTGTGGTGTTCCTTCTGCTGTTTTGTAGAACAATCCTTTATCAACATAACCACATCCAAGCCATTGTTTCAGCATTCGCTTATCTAAATGAATGTTGTCGATGAGCCATTGATGACCTATCTTATCGAAACAAGCTTTGATGTCACCCTCAAGAACCCATTGGCTAGAGCGCTTCATACATAAACATTTGAAGCACTGTGCAATTGCATCTGCTGCGCTTCGGTTAGGTCGAAAGCCATAGCTATTGAGGTCGGTCACCGTTTCCGAAATAGGCTCCAAGGCGAGAAGATGAAGCGCTTGCTGCGCTCTATCTATCATGCAAGGAATGCCTAAAGGTCTGAGTTTGCCGTTTTTCTTGGGGATGTAGATACGCCTGAGCGGTTGGGCATGGTAGCCCTTTCTACTCAGTTGATTGACCGCACCTATACAACGAGCATCACTGTTCCAAACGATCCCGTCTATTCCAGGTGTTTTGCTGCCTTTGTTTTGAGAAACTCTTTTAACAGCAAGCAATTTTGCTGATGTAGAGTGAGTTAATATCCACTGCAACGCTTTCGCCTTGCCGTGTTTACCTTCTCGGGTTGCTTTTGCAATGCGCATTTGAAGCTTTAATACGTGTTGCTTAACCACTTTCCAGTTAATGGACTGCCATTGAGCATTGTCAGGGGATGCACTAACTTCGATTGAAGTCATCATTTGCGTTTCTCCTTAAATAAAGTTCTTCAAATCATCTTGCAACGGGAGACCAGCTAGAAGTCAGCTCGCTTTCGCGCCAGATAAAATCAGTATCCGCATCATTACAATGCGGCATTCGCTTTTTCTAGCCTCCTTTACCTGCATGACTATCGGCAGTCTTCGCAGACCGCTTTCCCAAGGGGAGCAATACAGGCTTACCCTGTTCCGTATGTCGCGCAACGTCAGGTTAGATGCCCACTCTAGTGCGGAGAGTACAACGATCACGAAAGGGCACTGCCCAACTCCTTTCCGACTCTCATTGCCATTTTGGCCACAGCGTATAAACCACTTCCGCTGTTTCTCGTATAACGCACCTTACATGGATTCACTTACGTTCATCATACTGACACCCTAGCACTTACCCGATTGTGGTTATCAGGAGAAACGTCCTCTCACGATTCAGTTCCCATTCGGCATAAAGCCAAATATCGTTACATTGTCAGACTCGCTGCTTTATTCAGAGTCTTAGGGTCATCTGGTGATACAGATGGTTCACTCTTATCGCGGTGAACAGCGCTTCATACGACTTCAGGTCGCACGGGCATAAGTGAGTCAGCGAAGATGTCGCTGACCCAAAAATGGACAAAAGCTTGTTAGAGTTCCAAGTCTATTGAGCTGAGTTCGGATTAATTGATGTATGGAAAAAATTTCGGTAGTGTTCAACATCCATAAAATCCCACCCCGCCGGTATCAATAATCAATTATATTTATTGTACCTACACGCATGTCAGGGACTGCCACCTTATATTTAACACTTTCCCCGTAAGTATCGATAATATATTGCCGAACTTTATCATCCATTCTATGCCCAAAAATTATTGCCTTTACCCACTCCTGGTTACTTCTATATATAGTAAATTTAGTATTATCTTGAAGCTGATGGAGCTCATGCATTTTGTGACTAGCTGTAATTCGGTACTCTTCTTCATAGCGCCACTTTTCTAGCTTGGTTAGCATAGCCTCTTTGATTAGATGACTTAAATTTTCTGTGGTGATCAAGCCGTATTCATTTTTGAAGATATCAAGAAGTTTGAATTTGGCTAATTCAGACTTATAGCTAACTTTTTCAGCATCTAACTTACTTGCATCCAATTCAATACAAAAACCCTTATGATTGTTCGTGTAATGTGACCACATGAGATCATTGTTGTCTTTGATGGTCACGCAGAACATTTTATAACTGTCAAAAAGCTTGTTTATTTCATCTCGATACTTTCTAAAGTTGGTCTGACCATTTTTTTTGCCCAATAACGGCTTTGCGACCCTTCTTTCTTTCGCCGATAGCTGTTGTAAAAAAGTAACCGTCTAGCGAACCACACCTAGCATCGATGTTCTGATTGTCTAAAAATACCTGCTCAATGATAAATTTGGAGCAGGTGATGAAAACATACAGAACAACTACTCAGTGGCAGATGCTACTTC
>NZ_JACJDU010000093.1:0-4399 GCF_014163715.1 Shewanella sp. SR44-4
CCGCGCTCACGCTCTTCTGGAGCGTTATCGATTTGAGCGAAGTTTTTAACTTCACCACCATAAGTTTTAGACAAAACGGCAGAGATTGCTGCTGTTAAAGTTGTTTTACCATGGTCAACGTGACCGATGGTGCCCACGTTTACATGGGGCTTTTTACGTTCAAATTTAGCTTTTGCCATGGTATTGCCTCAGTCCAATTATCTTGGTGATGAAAACACATATAGTAAAAATCCGATGCATAAAAATGACATCGAATCGATTATTTAGGGTTAGGAAGTTTATTCATGACATGGGATGTTGATAGGCAGATTCGTACTGCCGACCTCACCCTCATTAAGGGTGCGCTCTACCAACTGAGCCATATCAGCGAACAAATTTGGAGCGGATGGCGGGAATCGAACCCGCGTTATCAGCTTGGAAGGCTGGAGTAATACCATTATACGACATCCGCGCAACCTATTTTAGGCTACCTAACTACCTAGAAAGTGGTGGAGGGAGAAGGATTCGAACCTTCGAAGGCTGAGCCGTCAGATTTACAGTCTGATCCCTTTGGCCACTCGGGAACCCCTCCAGAAAAATGGTGCCGGCACCAAGAGTCGAACTCGGGACCTACTGATTACAAGTCAGTTGCTCTACCAACTGAGCTATGCCGGCGTGTCATTTCGGGTTCGGATATTAGGTAAATGTGCCTCGGAGTGCAATAGTAAAATGATAAAAAACCAAAAAAAAGTTTCAAATGACGTTTTTTTACACTCGTTTCACTTAGAAAGTGTGATTTATAAGCAAATGTAATGGGCGATGAAGACAAATGAGGAGCAAACTATTGTCGCCATTTATTCGATAGTGTAATGTGCCTGACCAACCAAGAGGAATGGTTATGAATCCAATTAACTCAATACAAGATGCACTCTACTTTGCTTTTCAGCGCGAGCATTGGGCTGAATTACGTAAATCAGTGCCGCTCACATTGAGTCAGGCTGAATTAGAAAACCTGCGTGGTATGAATGAAAAGCTGTCTTTAGACGAAGTCACTGACATTTACCTTCCTCTCAGCCGTTTACTGAATTTATTTGTCGGCTCAAAACAACAGCGTGGACTTGTTCTTGATAAGTTTCTGGAGCAAAAAGCTTCCCCTGGTCCTTATATCATTAGTATCGCAGGAAGTGTCGCCGTCGGTAAGAGTACCACAGCGCGTATATTACAAACGTTATTGCAACGTTGGCCTGAGCATCCTAAAGTTGATTTAGTCACCACAGATGGTTTTTTATATCCCTTGGCAGACCTTAAACGTAAAGGGTTACTCCAACGTAAAGGTTTTCCTGAAAGTTACGACATGAAAATGTTGGTAGAATTCATTTCGGCAGTTAAAGCGGGACAGAAAGAGATTCTTGCACCGCTTTATTCACATGTTACATACGATAGATGTCACGACGAGCATCAAGCCATCCGTCAGCCTGATATTTTAATTTTAGAAGGGCTAAATGTGCTGCAAACGGGTTTAGATACCCCAATAGACACAAGAAGGCCATTTGTATCAGATTTTGTTGATTTTTCAATTTACGTCGATGCTGATGAGTCGTTGTTAAAAGATTGGTATAAACAGCGGTTTTTGCAATTTAGAACTGGTGCATTTAGTGATCCAAACTCATTTTTTCATCACTATTCGTCTTTAACCGATGATGAGGCGAATGTGATTGCTGCTAATATTTGGGATACCATTAATGGCCCAAATTTATCATTAAACATTCAACCAACACGAGAGCGGGCCCACCTCATTTTGCAAAAAGGTCCCAACCATTTAATGGACCGAGTTTTACTTAGAAAATAATAACATATGAGCCTATTCCTAGGCTCATTTCTGGCATCTACATTACTGCTCTAAGGCTAATTTCACCGCCAAGATAACGTGTAAGCCCTTGCTCGTTTTCAAGCAACAAAGCCCCTTGTTCATCAATACCTCGACAAGTACCGTTAACTGAATTAGGTGCCATTAGCAGTGATACTTCACGGCCAATAAATAAATCAAATTCATTCCAACGTTCTAAGAATGCACCCAACCCTTTTTGCTCAAACAGCTGTAAATCAGCCTTAAGGGTTTGATGTAATTTAATTAATAGCTCCGTTTTATCAGGCATATTCACCAAACTAGACAGATCGTTCCATGGCTGGTCTATTAGCTCCCCCTGCTCTACAGACATACTCATATTGATACCAAAACCAATGACTAATTCTGTTTTATTAGCGGATGAATTACAAACCTCAACTAAAATTCCAGCCAATTTTTTATGATCAAGGTAGATATCATTTGGCCATTTCAGCCCTAACCCCTCAACCCCAAAGTCAGCTAGAGATTTAACAATGGAACAACCAACAACTAAACTTAAACCACTGGCATGACTAATATCATTATTTAAACGCCAAAACATTGAAGCATAAATATGATGAGCATAAGGAGACAACCACTGACGCCCTCTTCGACCTCGACCAGCGGATTGATATTCAGCAATACAAATATCTCCTGATTTTAATTCAGAGGCATGTCCAAGCATAAAAGCATTAGTACTGGTCGTTTCATCAAAATAAAAACAACGGCCATCAATTCCATTAACAAGATGAGACTCATTTACCAACGACACTGGATTTGCTAATTTGTAGCCTCTTCCTTTCACACTATAAATTTCGATACCATAATCTTTTAATGCATCTATATGCTGATTAATTGCCGCGCGAGTAAGCGATAAAGATTGCGCAATTACCTCACCAGAAACAAAACGTTCATGATGTAAACACGCTAAAATTTGGCGTTTACGTGACCAATGCTCATTCATTTTATTTCAATCTCCCCAACAGAGCCAATAATCCTAGGCTCAGGTTGTAATGTAACCGCAAATTTATCAAAAACCATCTGAATAATGTGTTTCGCTAATTGGCATACTTCATTACCAGTTGCATAACCTAGGTTAACTAACACCAAAGCTTGATCTTGATGGACTGCTGCACCACCGATATTAACGCCCTTCAAGCCAGCATGTTCAATTAGCCAACCTGCAGCAAGTTTGTAATGGTTATCAACCTGTCGATAACCCACTAAGGATCCATAACGACTTTTAAGTGAGTCATAGTCATCTATTGATACAACTGGGTTCTTAAAGAAACTTCCTACATTACCCAATATTTTAGGATCAGGCAGCTTAGATTGACGAACCATACAAACACAATCAAATATTTGTTGTGCCGATACATCTATAGTGTCTAAGTGTTGAAGAGGTCCATAACTTATCACCGGCACCCACTTTTTAGCCAATTTTAGGGTCACCTCAGTAATAACGACTAAGTTTTTAAGTTGTTGTTTAAAAATGGATTCACGATAACCAAAGTGACATTGTTCGTTATTATAGTGTACCAAGTTACCAGTATCGAGTTGTAAAAATTCAATCTTGTGACAATAACGATTAAACTCAACACCATAAGCACCGATATTTTGTATTGGCGCTGCGCCTACAGTTCCAGGGATCAGAGCCATATTTTCTAAACCATAAATATGTTTAGTTAAGCAATATTTAACTAATTGATGCCAATTTTCACCGGCTTGAACCGTGAGATAATAAAAATCATCATCTTCATTAATCGTAATGCCCTTGGTGCTAACTTTAACCACAGTTCCCTGAAAATTGTCAGTAAATACGACGTTACTGCCTCCTCCGAGAATAAGTATGTTCTTCTGTTGTTGATACAACTCAAAACTTATCTTTATTAACTCCTCTTTGCTAGTCACTTCAACTAAAGAGTCGCAATACTGATTAAGGCCAAATGTGTTTAATGAAGTAAGCAAAATAGGCATAGATAGAAAGGCATCGTATTCAGAAATATATTGTTATTGTAGCAGGGAATAGCTAACAAATTAGCATGATTACCGCTAAAAAAGATCACAATCTAAAACGTTGTATCGATTAGTGGCGCTACATACTCTGAGATACATCAGTCGAAATTAACTGATACAGTGCTAATTGCTTACGTAAAAATCCAGCTTATTTTATCAAGCCTCGCTCGACTGATTCGACCAATTTGGCCACAAATTATAGACTTAAAAAAGCCCGTTACGTTAGTAACGGGCTTATCACTATTCTTTCGAGTCAATTAGGCGTCTGGAAATGACCTACTCTTTTATCCCCGAAGGGGACGCATGGGCATATTCAACAAACTACTGTCATGTTTTGGCCAATAACAAACTCTACACTATAAATTGCAGACGTAAAAAAGCCCGTTACGTTAGTAACGGGCTTATCACTACTCTTTCGAGTCAATTAGGCGCCTGGAAATGACCTACTCTCGCATGGGGAGACCCCAAACTACCATCGGCGATACTGTGTTTCACTTCTGAGTTCGGAATGGGATCAGG
>NZ_JACJDU010000094.1:0-4080 GCF_014163715.1 Shewanella sp. SR44-4
AGTTCCAGCTTTTCAGGAGCATTAATTAAGCTTTTTTGGCATTGTTCCGCGGCAACATTAATTGTTAAGTTGGGATCATCTATATCAATTGAATCATCCCACCTCGGACCCGCTGCGTTGGCGAAAATAGCCACCAAGATAAAAGATAATAAAAATGGCTTTACCATTTTAAAGTGCCTTCATAATATATTTGGGGAATATGAAAAGCTTGCGAACAGTGTTATGACATTAAGGTAATAAATCATAACTTATCACACAGCTTATTTAGATAATTTTTTGCTAATATCTAATATTTCATCTTTGAAAAAAATGTTATCATCTTCGTCATTATCAATAATAAATTGCAAGCTTTCTAAGGCTTCTTGCCAGTTTTGTAATTCTTTGTATATTGTATAAATAGCTTTGTGAACTGTAACTAATTGTTGTTTTGTGAGTGATTTATTTTTCTTATGGTTCAAATAATCGGTATATAGATTAATAGACTTATTAAGATCCCTTTCAACGAAAGACCCTGTACTATAAATCCACGCTAATGCTTTGATAGCTTCAACATCATCGCTTTGCGCATGTTTTTTGGCTTCATTGACATAGCGAGTCCCATCACCTGTGTAGTATCCAATGTATAAAAGTGATCTCCAACTGCCCATCGAATAAGCCTTTTCACACCATTCCTCGAGGCTGTATGGTGCAAACATTGAACTTTTCGCACATTGTTGCGCGGCCTGTTCGACTGTTAAGTTTGGATCGTTAATATCGATTGCATGCCACAGACTGTTTGCATGCACATTATTGCAGATTGAGTTTAACGTTAAGAATATAAACAGACTTATCCTTACCATTGCAACTCACCATCTAAATTGACTCGTTTTTCAGGAATATGAACCTGAAAAGACTTAATAGCGGACTTATAGGGAAATCCTTCACGGTAAAAGTACTGCAGCTTAAGCGGAGTATCTTCAGCAGAACCTTCTCTGCAATCCTTTTCGGTTAGACACAACATACCTCCAATAAAGTCTACAAAGACAACATTATGTATCCCTTGCTTTTGGATTAAAGTATCAATGCCTTCTTGATAAGATGCAGCTTCAACAGCATGCCACCGATGCATGAAAGCCACCACACGATGTTGGTTTGATTCTTTTATGATACTCAGAATATTATTTGTCCAGCTATCATTGCGTTTCGTATGAGTATCCTTACAAATACCCGCCTCGGCATTGTCAGACGAGCAAGCTGCATCAAGACTTGCCATTTGCTCTAATGTCATGTCCAAAGCAACTATTTTCAAACCTGCAGTTCTTGCTGCTTTAACAAGTTCACCGTATGCATGAGGAACCAAATATCCCCATGCCCAATTATCATTAAAGTAACGCTGAATAACTTCAAACCCCTTACCTGAACGTTGATAAAAAGACACTTGTTCCTTCATT
The DNA here is from genome assembly GCF_014163715.1 of Shewanella sp. SR44-4. Classification (NCBI taxonomy): domain Bacteria; kingdom Pseudomonadati; phylum Pseudomonadota; class Gammaproteobacteria; order Alteromonadales; family Shewanellaceae; genus Shewanella; species Shewanella sp. SR44-4. The sequence goes on from NZ_JACJDU010000094.1 coordinate 1,431, forward strand.
GATTGTGGTAACATCTCTATAGCAAAATGGGTAAAGCCAGCTGCTTTTAATTGTTTGATCGCTCTAATCGCTTCATATTTATAACCAGCGGTGTTGTGATTAGACTCACCTAGCATAACTAAGCGAGCATTACCTGCCATCGTTTTGTAATTTACGTCCGTGTTAATTTTATTCATTATTTGTCCGTGATTTTTATTAAAACTAACAGTCTAATTTTTGAAATAATACTACTTACACCAATCTGCTACAGAAACAATACCCATCAAATTTTCTTTATTTTCAGCTAACCATACATCGATCGCTGTTGAAGGTTTGAATTCAGAGCCAGTACCCGGCCAGTAGTAATTCCCTGCACTATCTAAACACAGCGCGACATAAACTGGAGTCGAATTAAAAACGACATCTTCACCTTGCTCGACAAGCATTTCATAGTTTATGTTTTTGTGAGATTCACCTTTATAAGTATCGAGGACTTCAGCAAAAAAAACCTGCTTTTCTAATCCATCATTCTGAACCGTTACTTCCACTTTAGTGACTTTTAATTTAGCAAGATAATGTACATTTTTTATAGCTTGTATAAAGCCGTTTAATTCTGATGAGGCTTCGTTTTGAGCGAGCGCTGGATGGATAACACCTACTAACAAGAATAGGAGAACTATGATATTTTTCATTATGCTTCACTTCCTGCAATCGATGACTTTTGAGTATAAACAGGTAAACTGGCAGATGATGAGTCAAAGTTAGAAGGAACAACAAAAGCATCCCACACCTCTTTTTTATACTTAGAAACTTTCACACTATTACTTTGATTACCTCCGAGCATAAATAAATAATGACCATCAACGCTTTGCCCTACTACAAAAGCAACATGCCCGCCCCCTTGTCTTGATTTGATGCCTATAGCACCGTAAACAGGTTGAGTTATTGGTTTACCAAAATCAATCCACGATTTGGCTCTAAAAGCATTTTTTACAGGTTCAATATTATTTTGTTTCATCACCCAAGCAACAAAAGAGCCACACCAGGCATTTTGACCACCACTGTCATCACTTCCCCAAAACTTAGAAGCTTTAAAATATTCTAAAATTTGAGGGTTTGCTTTAGTACCTGCAACTTCGGATTCACCCACCTCATTAACAGCTGTTTTCATCCAAAAAGCATTAGTTACAGGCATTTTTAAAGAGGTGTTTACATTAGGAAGTACGGCTACACTCAACAGTTTTTCATTCATCTTTCGATGAGTTCGACCATTAGCGTCAATTTTGCCATCTGGACGTACCATATTAAGTACTTTGCTTTGAAATAATCTAATCGCTGCAACAGTTTTAGAGCTTTCAGGCCTAGAGCCTAAACAGCCATCAACAATTAAAGGTTTTGTAGGGGGAATGAGTTTAAGTAGTTTGTTTAAACCGGTTTGTACTGTTTTTACATCGTTTAAATTGTTAGCTCCACCCAGCCCGACAGCTTGAGTTATTTTTATTGATGACATCGTATTATCCTTGTCATTGTTGATTTAAAGAAAAGGTTAAATCTACATATTTAACTTTTATTATTCTGATAGTAATTAACTTTTTCGCACCTAGATTGTGTTGGGCTAGAGGCTAAATACCCTCATCACTGAGGATCTCCCCAAACCTGCTCAATAATGACCATCGGATTAAATGGTTTTTTTAATGATTCGATACTTTCCAATTGAGTTTTTATATTTTCAGTAAGGTTTTCATACTCTCGAGCAGAAGCTACTGTAGATTTAGGAAAAACTAAAAGACGTATATTTTTAATTTGCTCACTTATAGCCTGGGACTTTTCAATCTTATTCTGCTCTTGCAATGTCAGTATAGCGCGAGCTAAATTAAAGACTTCAGGCTGAGCACAATTATATAACGCATCATCAAAAAGCTTACCCAGAACACCAGCGGTTTCTCGAGGCATCTGTTTTAATTTCAACATATCAGTTTCTGGTAAAATGAAATCAGTTACTAGCTTGAAGCAATGGCTACTTTTATTCTCATATTTAGCTAAGTTAACCTGCATCATAAGTGTTGCATATTTCCCATCTTCTGAAATTTCAGCTTTAGCCATAAAAGATACGAATAAAACAAATATCACAATACATTTATTCAACATTGGGCTTACATCCTTTCACTATTGAACTCCAAAACAAGTATTCCTTTGGGTTTCCGTTATGAGCCATAACCTGTTTAAATGCAATTTTGCTTATAGACTCCATGGCTATCTTATCAAAAGCACTAAATGACTCAAAAAAATATTCCCAATTGGCTTGACTAACAGCATACTCAGTTTGCGCCGCGTCAGAACCTGCAATTTGAAATGCCAAAGAATCATCCAGAAATCTTACACCAGAACCAGAAGATCCTTTAACGGCAAGCCCTCCAAATATTGAATAAAACTGACCAATTAACAGAGCAAGCCGACCAATTTTTGTGAGATCATATATCTCATTAATCTCTTCAATTCCCCTCTTACTTTCCTCATCAAAACTTAAGCCTACTATTGCTGGACATTTTCGGCGTTTTTCAAGACAGTTGTCGCCTAAATTGTTAAGCAGCTTCTTTATGTTGCTCTGGATTTAACTCCACAGCGCCTATTGGCTGCCAGTTTCGCTCTTCTTTTGACCATCGCTCTGGAT
>NZ_JACJDU010000095.1:0-3490 GCF_014163715.1 Shewanella sp. SR44-4
AAGAATCAATTAAATGTTTGTACATATTACTATGAACATTCATCGTTGCATTGAGTTGTAATTTTTTGATTGCCAACATTCCGAAGAACAGAAGACAATTTCGAATAACTCAATACCTGTGAATGCCCACACAGATTACTTGATAAATTGTTAAAGAGCGGACCTGGTAACTAGCGTTAAACGCTGCGTTCCGTGTCAGTGGGGTGTATTATAGGGAAAAATTTTTATAGCGCAAGAGCTTTCTACGGTTTTTATGACTATTACGACCCAACTGCATACTATTTGAACTTAAAGCCATATTTATTGAAGTTTTTGCTGACTTTATAACCATAAATGGCTCGCTACAACGAACAGCAAATTTATTTTATCTACCTATATAAGGCTTATTATGCGGCTCAGCGTGGTTTAAGTGGCTAATTTAGCTTGTTGAGACCAAAACATAACTGAAACGGCGTTAATTTCATGTTAACTTCGTAGCAACTTTTAGTAGCACGAACGATTTGGCGTTAATGGATGACATATCTTTATTTGGATTAGGGGTTTGTTAGCAACAAAAATATGCTGACTAGTATATAAAGGAAGAGAAAGTCTAAAACTAAGTAATTGTTACACTGAAAATCTCTGTTCATATATAAGTCGGTGAAAGCTTATATATGAACAGTTGAAATGATAGCTTTGCATTGGCTATTCTATTATTTTGTGAGTAATTGACTTAGCAGACTCGGAACGTCAGCGATACTGTCAACCACTGCACTGGCAAGTTCAACTCCGGCTTCGTCTACTACTTTACCTGAACGAACCAAAATGGCAGTGTTAATGCCAGCCGCTTTTGCTGCGCGCATATCATCAGCTTTATCACCCACCATTACAGACTGGCTCATATCGATTTTCAAGAATTCTGCAGCATCGAGCATCATGCCGGGTTTTGGCTTTCTGCAATCGCAATCTTGCTTATATCCACCTAGGCCTTTTTGTGGATGATGCGGGCAATAGTAGATACCATCAAGTTCGACACCTTTATCGGCAAAGTTCCAATCCATCCATTCCGTTAAATGATGAAAATCATCTTCACTGTACATGCCACGAGCAATGCCGGATTGATTGGTCACCACTATTAATAGGTAACCCATTTGCTTTAATGCAAGACACGCTTCAAATACACCGTCGATATACTCAAAGTCGTCCACTGTATGAACGTAACCATTGTCTTTATTGATCACACCATCACGATCGAGAAATACTGCTTTATTCAACCTAACACTCCTTAAACTCTTTCTTGTGTCGATTATCCCATTGAGATGAATTTGGGGCCAGATAATCTGAATATTTTTATTAATTTGTTTATTTACCCCCATTTTATGAGCTTAATCTGCATAATTGTATAGGTTTCACTTTATAAAGCGGCGGCTAAGCGTTACCCTTGCTCGAAGAAATTAGTGATTATTATAGAATACATGAGCAATATACCTCCTATTATTCATAAAACGCGTACGCAACTTGTTGTAGAGGCGCTCAGAGAACGGATCCTTTCTGGTGATATACAAGGAGGAGAACCGCTCAGGCAGTCTGCTATTGCAGAACAGTTAAATGTAAGTCGCATTCCCGTTCGTGAAGCGTTAGTTCAGTTAGAAGCTGAAGGCTTAATTAATTTCGAACCGCATAAAGGCGCGACGGCAACATTGTTATCTGTTGAGCAAGTCACTGAATTATTTGAATTGCGCGCTATGATCGAATCGGATTTGTTGGCTAAGGCCATCCCTAACCTATCTGACAATGATATTGCCGAAGCTGAAGCCGTACTGGTTAAACTTGAATTGGCATTTAAACTGAAAGAATCAGTAGCCAGTTGGAGTGAGCTTAATACTCGATTCCATACTCGTTTATACCAAGCGGCTAATCGACCTCATACAATGGAAGTGGTTAACGGTTTAAACACCAATTGCGATCGCTATATTCGTCTGCAGTTGTTATTTACTGGCGGGATCCCTATCGCCGAAAGAGAACATCGAGTGTTACTCGAATTATGTAAAAAACGTGACATCGCAAAAGCCACTACTTTACTGCGTGAGCATATCTTGCATGCTTCGGCTTCAATCACGAAACTGGTAGAACAAAAGATTAAGTCATAATAACAAATCTTAGTCATGACCATTTAAGCATTTAATATCAACAGATTAATTTTAAGCTGTTGTTTTTGTATATAAATTTAATTAACTATTGAAACGTATTGAGAGAACTTCTTATGCAGTATGCACACATTACCGGTTGGGGGAAGTCAGTTCCGCCCGCAACATTGACCAATGAAGATTTAGCCACATTCATGGAAACGACGGATGAATGGATTAAAACACGTACTGGTATTAGTAAGCGTAACATCAGTCACGTCAATACTTCTGAAATGGCGTCGGTTGCAGCTAAGCATGCACTTGCCGCTGCAGGGATTGATGGCAGTGAATTAGATTTAATTATTCTAGCCACCGCCAGCCCTGATACCTTGATCCCAAATATTGCATCTACGGTACAGGCAAATATTGGCGCTACCTGCGGTGCATTTGATATTAACGCTGCTTGCAGTGGATTTTTGTATGGCGTTGGCTTGGCTAGCTCAATGATAAAAAGCGGCCAAAGTAAGAAAATTCTGATTATTGGCGCTGAACGTTTATCTTTTTACCTTGATTGGTCTCGACGTGAAACCGCTGTGTTATTTGGTGATGGTGCTGGTGCTGTTGTGCTAGAAGCCAGTGACCAACCTGGTGGCGTATTAGGTTATGAATTAAATAACGATCCTGAAGGTCGCGATATTTTAAAGTCTAACTTTGGCACCCAGATGGATAGATTTGACAATGACTCATTGGATTTTTACATTCATATCAATGGTCAAGATGTGTTTAAACGTGCGATTCATGGCATGGGAAGTTTAAGTAATAAGGTATTAGACAAATGTGGTATCAACATCGATGATGTCGACTTTGTTATTCCGCATCAGGCAAACGAACGTATTATTGATACTTTAGTAAGCCGAATGAAAATTCCAAAAGAAAAAGCTTTCGTCAATATCGCTGATTATGGCAATACATCGGCTGCCACTATCCCGATTGCGATTTGTGATGCGTTATCTCAAGGTAGAATTGAAGCCAATCAAACGATTCTATCTTGCGCGTTTGGTGCTGGATTAACCTCGGCTGCCTTACTGCTAAAATGGGGCGAACGCACCACACCAATTAACACCAGTGATGCAGCATTACCGCCTTGCGATAAAACCGCACTTGAATTGATTAAACCTGCGGTTGATTATTTTTTCAATAAAGCTAAAAACGCAGAATAAGCGATATTGTGCGTTTAATAGAAAAGCCAGTCTCGATGACTTAATGCTATTCGGATAAGCATTACTGTTTATATTTAAGTGGATAACGGCTAGGTATATAGAGCACTGAGCGTGGATACGTTCGGTGCTTTCTTTTATCTGGAAGGATAAAGTGTTTTATATCGG
>NZ_JACJDU010000096.1:0-3007 GCF_014163715.1 Shewanella sp. SR44-4
CCAAATTCTTTTAATGCTGACATCAATTGCTCTCCCTTGATATTTTTGTCACGTAAATCAATCACAAAGCTTTGTAAGTTTTGCAGTTCAGCCAATATTTTACTGACTTCTTTACTGAGTGGTGCCTGTGCTTCTTTTAACGCATGATAAGCCGCTTCTCTTGCGCTATCTGATGATGAGAAAAGTGTTATTTTTTCATCGAATGCAGAGTGTAATTCTGCTTTGTATACTGTTAATTTTTCAACAATATCAGCAATAGTAACCTCTTTTTCACGGCTGAACTCCTGCTTAGCGTCATCGATACGCTCGAATACTTTTTCTAATCGCTCTTCATAGTCGTTAAAGTCATTCACTACTCGCCATAAATCAGCAACAGACTGTTGTGGGTAATCTGCTTCTTCAATCATGCCAAAAATCTCCATCCGAACAGCGTTTACGCCTAACATCGCAGGCTTAATGGCGGCTATCGCAAACACACCAATCACAGCATATAATTGATATTCTGACGTCATGCTAGGAACGTGACCGGTGACAAAGTAAACAAGACCAGCATTGATAAGATGCGCAACAACGGCAATGATAGCGGCTTTAATCTTGATTTTTTTAACCCTGACTAAATCATTGCTCAAATCAATACTGTCAGGCTTTTGAGGATGTGTCGCTCGTCTCTCTAGCATGGTTTGAGCATTACGGGCGATAAAGTAAGTGCTACCGATTAATAAGCTAATGGTAGATACATACCAGAGATAAAGAGTCGCTGAAACCCAGACATGAAATTCAAATTCTGGGACGTCATATTGTTGAGCAAACCATTTAATCAACACGACCAGTAAAAAGGTCCCCACAATCCACCCTAACCACTCCTTGATTGTTTGAGTGTAAAATTCGCGTCTAATTTCGCCGAATATATCGTGCATAGTATTCCTTTACCTTATTGATGATGTTGATTCCGCCTAATTACTGTAGAAAACTAGGCGTTAGATATCATGATGATAAGTTTATTTATGTGGGTATGAGACTACTCATCACCAAGAACATGAAATAATTCTTAGCTAAAAAGATAATCTTTGTTAATTTTACCATTCTTTATAGAACCCTATATGTGTCAACGGTATTCTTCGAGTTGAATGCCACACAGAAAAGCGTTAACCACCACTCGCGAAAAACGGCGATAATAAAGAATATATTCTACGCTAACGATGGTGCCTTTGGGTCTGGAAATACTATTCAATTCAGTAGCCTTATCGGCTGACAGCACAGCTACTGAGATAAATGCCAATGATATTATTTTAACGCTTTTTATGTATACCCGTTAGGTCAAAATCATAGTATGCCAATTGGTTTATTACCTTATTTTTAACTAATTCGGTATTGTTAACTTCAATACTTCCATTAACGATATTGATTTGGCTTAAATTACTACTTAAGGTAAAGTTTGGAAGTTCAATTAAATCAGAGTCTACATATTGGTACCCTTTCAATACCTGAAGCTTGTTCCCCGTATGATATTTGATCAAGGCATACTCAATATCATCTTTTTTTATCAGTGTGATATTTGGCGTGTGTCCCTTCAAACGAACAGCAATAAATGGAACACCTTCATTATATGCTAAAACATAGGTGTCAAGAGTCGGTAAACAAATGCCCGATTTATCTTCATGTAAAAGTTTAACTTGATCAAATCTTTTTGACTTAACATCATCACTACTAAATTGCACTAGTATCGGCTTTATCACTTTTATTTGAATACAATCTGACGCTGCAGCAAAATGGCTAGCGGTCAATAATAAGACTGCAAAAATAGATTTATATAACGTCATTACTTAACCCCATAGGTTTGCCAATTATGAACATACTCTTGAATTGTTCCCTTACCTAACGGCGTATTGTAATAAGATTTCCAATACGCTGCCTGACCATGAAGATCATCCTCTGATGGTAACCCTGCTGGTGCCCTTAAATAATGCACTCTTGCCATAGCACATGCATATAGATCATTATCTTTTAGCTCTTGTAATTTGTCATCATTGTTCAACAATTCGCTGACTTTTTTTGCAAGATCGGGTCTGTATGCTAGATAATTATCCCAAATATCATCGTGTGTGGCAGGTTCCATTTGAAAATAACTTAAAGCAGGCCCACCACCTAATTGTTGTCGGTATTTTAAACGACTCTCCTGGATAGCTGTTCCTAGTAGTAACATTTCTGCATTTCTGGAGGCTAAACCTATTTTCAAAAGAGCTGGCTTTATTACATTAGTAATGAAAAGTTTAGGGTCTTGCATTCCGGTGACCTGAACGCTATTTACTATCAACAATTCATTTATCTTTCGATGAGTTCGACCATTTACGTCAATTTTGCCATCTGGACGTACCATGTTGAGTGCTTTACTTTGAAATAGCTTTATCGCTGCAACAGTTTTAGCGCTTTCAGGCTTAGAGCCTAAACGGCCATCAACAATTAATGATTTTGTAGGAGGAATGAATTTAAGTAATTTATTTAATGCCGTTTGTACAGCTTTTACATCGTTTCCATTGTTAGCTCCACCCAACCCGACAGCTTGAGTTATTTTTATTGATGACATCGTATTATCCTTGTCATAGTTGATTTTAATAAGAGATAAAATCTGTAATTCTTTAATTTTCGGGAACTGATTTTTGACAATTTAACGATATAATTCCATTTCCCTGAGGTATTCCCCAACGGATTGGGTTAGTTATCTTGTCTTGCAAAGCAGCATAATCAACATCAGCTTGTTCATTATCTGTATCTTCAATGTCCCTATCTTTAACAAATGTGCTTTCAATTGTTTGGCCAAACACATCTTGTGGGTGAACTCTGCCAGCCACTTAATTATGATTTTCTAAATTTGAAATTATATCTTTCGGCGTTTTTCAAGACAGTTGTCGCCTAAATTGTTAAGCAGCTTCTTTATGTTGCTCTGGATTTAACTCCACAGCGCCTATTGGCTGCCAGTTTCGCTCTTCTTTTGACCATCGCTCTGGAT
>NZ_JACJDU010000097.1:0-2905 GCF_014163715.1 Shewanella sp. SR44-4
GATTGAACCCTAAGAAGTCAAAACCATTGCTGATGTGGGTAATATGCGTTTTCTCTTCGGAGAGTGTTAAGCCTCTTTCCGCTAAGAAATCAGCGATCAACGGTTTGATATCGTTCTCGAGCACTCCTTTCACCCTGCATGCGGCTCCGCACAGGGCGGTTCCCAAAGACTTTCAGAACATGTTGGCCGATTAGCTCCGACATATCCCAATGCTGGCTGCTGTATTATCAACGCCAACACTCCTCAAACCCGGTCGGGTATGAAATATTGAGTTGCACAGACTCCTCACTGATCTTCAGGTTCAAGCCTTCACCATGTCCAATCCATTACAATGGGCGTTGGGCTACTATGCCGTCTGCTGACTTCTGCTTAATAGCATGCCGAGTTAACCCGTCATGCGCTATCGGTTTCCATCTGGTTCGCTCTTTTCAGTCGATGAAATTGAAAAGCCAAGGCACTTATAAACCAGAGTCTTACTGGTTAATGACCGATCACGTTTTAAACAGATCTCACCAGATAAGGACATGAACTTTCTTTGCACTGCTGCATCATTTACGGTGGCCATTAGATCACGTGGTTTCGTCGTCTTGTACCCTTGCTTTGCGGGGCAGCTCCTGCCAACTCGCCTCTAACCTACGCCTCATATTATGTTCTTGTTCATCAGCTCGTACTCTTTACAATATAAGGCTAGCGGCTTCCTCCAGACCAAACCTTGCGATTAAGCCCTTGCCATTCGCTAGTAGTTAACGTTTAATAACAGCATGTTATTTAAACGGTGATCTTCCTACAGAGGACTTTCACCTCATTAGTTCATGCCCATGCTGGGCGTACACAAGGCAATGAAAAATCGCCCACAAAAAACGTGGGCTGGACTCGCTAACGCTCGCCTTTTATTGCGGCGTTAGCCGCATAAATCGAAACGGAATTGACCGCGAAATATGAGATATTAACAATGGATAATAATGATTCATACTTAGACCCCAAGACTGTCCGGATGTTTTATTGTTTAGTTTTAAGAGATGTTATTCCGCACAATCCGACAGTGGGTCGCACAGAAGAAAAGGGTGGGACTCTGACAGATAAAGAATGGGAGGCTGAGTTTTGCGATTCTATGAATCTTCAATTAGAGGAACTATTGCAACCTCTGGGTTACCAAATTGCCTTTGACACGCAAACTGGAGTTCGTCCATTTGAAAAACAGCAATTAACCTATCTCATCCCTTTTCTGGTTTCCAAAGTACATGAATTCAAGGCTGAAAATATTATTATCCCAAAACCCGGTTACTCAGGTTTCAAAGTCGAAGATAGAGCCTTGTCTTCGGTTCAGGAAGCGTTGGCCCAAGATATTCGTGACACGATAGGTACAAATGTGACTATCCATGAACTCGTATTCAGCATGGTCACGTCAAGAAGTTTTGTTTTTGAAATCTTTTATGAGGGTAGTTTCAGAGTTAAGCGTGAGTTGTCTGATGAAGATGTTGAATCTGAGGGTGGTGTTAGAGATGCATTGGAATCATTTTTTGATGAAATAGTGTCGGCTATTGAGCCGTTTGGATTCGAGATAACGAGTACGCCGTCAAGTCGTCAAAGAAGCCGCAACAATGAATATCTCTTTAGTGTTTACTATGCGCCAACAATCGGTTTCAGGGAGAGTGACGTTCAGGGAGAAGGATGCTATGCGATAAGAGGCGATGCCTCCACTGATGAGGTCAATGAGCATGGTATTGATTTTCAGGACTCTTTGGTGGATGAGGCTAATGCATTGCTGAATTCAACTCTCAATGAAAATTTGCCAGCCGATGCTGATCTAATTTCCTGTGAAATCAGCTATGTTGACGATCCAGAGGAAGCCTTTGATATTTGTGACGATTTGATATTTGAACAAAACCAATATTACGAGGCTAGCATGATAGAACGACCAGAAAATGAATTAAAAATTGTAACACCCCGTGATCCTTTACCTACGGTTGAGATTGATATTGATTCAATCCCTGAAGGCTTGCATGGTTATAGCGATCTGGTAACGAGGGCATTGTCTGCTGTTGCTGAAGAGTCTATAAATTTAAGGGCTACGATTTATGTCTACCAAGGCATGAGTGTCAATTTTCATCAGCAAACGTGGTCCGCTTTTTTCGGTGTTGCTGGTGACAAGGAATTATTGAATGTGCTGCTAAAAGCATTTCAATCAGCGAAAGTGGGTAATGTCAGACTCAGCGACTACATCGATCCATCAACGGCAACCAGAGATTTTCATGTTCATGATGGCCATGTTTGGCGTCCGTTAGAAGCGGGCACTTGGTACACCGAATCACATGCTGAGAAGAATTTAGAGGAAAATATTGTTTCGGAAACTGAAGATTTAGAGCTTGATGGTGAGATTACTAATGGAGAAGGTAGTCGAATATCTAATCCAACCCGTTTTAGGGTTGCGCGAGCCGATGCAAGCATTGGATCTATTTGTAAGAAAATAGAAGAAGTATTCGGGGTTCCAGAGGGAGCTGTCAAACTATGTGCTCCTAACGGAAAACCTTTACGTAGTGACGCAAAAATATCAACTTTGCGAAGACGCTGGGAACAGTAATGTTTGCGACTTCGGCTAACAACGCAAATGCACTCGGACAGCCAAAAGCTGCGCCGCTCGTGCCTCGCTATGCAGTTTTAGGCTGCCGGTGATTTGCAACGTTACCCATAGAAAATTTAACCTGAAACTCATGAATTAGAATTAATGGTCTAACTCGGAAATGTCCATTTTTGAGTCAGCTACATCTTCGCTGACTAACTTATGTCGGATAGACGACACTTGTTACCAAGTGCCGCCCTCCTAAGAACCCAGCGTGCAACTTTCACTGCACTAGGCTCAAGCCTCCACAAAGGTATCGTTTGATACCCAGCAACTTATAAAGCA
>NZ_JACJDU010000098.1:0-2850 GCF_014163715.1 Shewanella sp. SR44-4
AACTTGTTTAATATAGCTTCTTTAAATTGACCGGAATGCCTTTGATAATTCACTTGCTGTAACTTACCGCTCCCTGTTTATTTGTAAATTAATTGAGGCGACAACTATCCTGACACAGGGGGTTAGTAGTAATTCAGCAATGGCAATTGTCATCTGCGTATCATCAGTATACTTTGCAGAGAAACCATAGAGATCATGCGTGCAATAAGTTGATAAGTCATTGTACATTTTTACTTTCTTTGCTGAGGAAAACTCAAAACCAGCTCCATAAGCATCTGCTATAGCGATTTCTTTCAACATCTATCATTTACCACCTTTTGCAATTATATTTGCAAACATTTCTGAAGTTGGTTTTCCAGTAAATGACTCTTCTAATTTTAACATTGCATTCAATGCTTTAGTAAAATATTCATCTTCACTATATCTTTCAACTTCTTCTTCTGATAGAAAGCACTCTTCAGGCAAAATGCCTAATTCCCAACGTGTTTTGTATAACTGCCTAAATTTACCTCGTAAAAAAGTAACTTTTTGTTCAAACTTCATTTTTTTAAAATTTAAAATTTCTTCATCAAAATATAAATTTGATTTTTCATTAGACTTATTTAATGCTTGATATCTCTCAAATAAAGGCAGAGTAATAGGTGTTTCATAACGAAAACGCTCACATTGATATACTATATTATCTTTATATATAATTTTCTCATCAATTGATTCTGCACCAGTCTCCAAATCGACCTTTATTTCTGATACTAGTAGGTAATCCTCAATATTTTCTTCCTCTATTTTCCCGTTATATGCTCTATACCGTTCTTCTTTACTAACTACTTTCAAGTTAGTTGCATTAAAAAAAAACCACTTTAAATGATTATTTACTACTTCCTGAACCAATATAAGCCCCTCACCCTCTAGTAAAAAAGCATCTATAACAACACCATCATTTGATGAAAAGTCATTTTGATTGATATTGTGTATATCTAAACTAACATTGTTTACTTCGACCATTATACAATTCCCTCGAGATGAACCAATGTTACGATCCCGTCACGGTTAGATTTAACTACTACACGATGTCCTGATTGAATTAAATGTTCAGATTTAGCTGGTGATTGTCCGATCTTATCAGCAAAATGTACATCCATTGCCAGAGGAGAAAGGTTTTTTACATTATTTGACTTAAAAACCATAACTTTACCTCCTTCGTATTCAGGGCTTAATTCTTCACTGACCGAAGCAAAAAATGTTTCGTTGATTATTGCCCCTATATGATATTTATCGTCAAACCAACTCGGTAGAGGGGCTTTACCGAGTCCTCGATAAAATGTTCCAGATTCTGAAGGTAATTTATCTAGAGCGTTATTAAGACTATTTACTAAGGTTGTTTCAGCTTTGTTGAGAGTTACACCTGCAAGCATTTTGGGTGCCAATCGGCCTTTCATAAAAAAGTTAGTGGTATAACCCATTATTAAATAAGCATCTTTTAAATTTATTCCGTACCCATTTCTACCAACATAATTTTCAATATGAGTTTTATAATCAACTCCAGTTTTGTGTTCAAGAATATCATAAAGATTCTCAATGTCATTCCTAGTTCTATTGGTTGCCATAGCCACTTCGTCCAAATACGAAATAGGTATCCCTTGATGATTTAATTCAGAGTCAACAATTCCTATACCAATTGGCGTACCATTCTCAATATGTTCAATTAATTCATCAGCCGTATAACTTGTGTTATCTAACCGAGCAATGACAAGAATTTTCTCTTTTAAGTCATCAGGAATTGTCGGATTAGCGTCTAATGCTGCTTTAACTCTTGCTTGTCCCTCTTTACACAACAACCCAAACGGATCCACCCAATTAACGGGATTAGGCGCATATTGATAATGGTTTATTCCACCCACTAATCCAATAGGGTCTTGATGGATGAATCGTGCTTGCCCAGGGCTGTAGTACCTAAAGCGGTTGTAGTGTAAACCAGATTCGTCATCAAAGTATTGCCCTTGAAAACGGATTGGGTTAGTTATCTTATCTTGCAGACCAGCATAATCAGCATTTTCAATGTCTCTATCTTTAATAGATGTGCTTTCAATTGTCTGGCCGAACACGTCTTGCTGACTGCGCCAGACAATTTGAGCGTTGTCATCAGTTAAGCAAATCGGTGTGCCTATTTGGTCTAGGTGATAATAATAAACCTGCCCTGCTTTAATGAGTGCAACGGGAGTGAAAGTATCAGGTTGATAAATATACCAGCTGTATTCACCTGAGGTGCATTCACCAATCAGCTGGTGATTATCCCAAATAAAGTCGGTGCGACCGAGTTCGGTAATTTTTGCACTGCGGCGGCCTAAGGCGTCATATTCATATTGCGTCAGCTTGCCATTAACGTTGATTTGAACCAGCTGGTTTAAACCATTAAAACTACGCTGTTGTTTATCGCCGCAGCCTATTTGGCTGATTTGGTTGCCACTGGCGTCATAGCGGTAATCAACCCCAGCCATGCTCATTAAGCGGTCGTTGTTAACCACCAAATCATTAAGGTTTTTATTGGGCTTTATTGCATCGGATGACAAAGCCGATGACGCTGGCTGTTGAATGTGTTCTGCACGCTCTAATCCTGCAGAGCCATTAACACGACCTTCAATCAAAAGCAGATGCGTTAACCAGTAACGCATCTATATTGGGGTTATTCATTTTTTAAAGAGCTGATACTGTGTTTCGCACTAAATTATTCGCTTTATTTATTCGCATCTATCTTCATCAATTGGCGATAGGACACTTCGTAAGGGGGGATTATGCGTCACAATCGATTTTTGAAAGCTCACATTTAAATCAGCTAATGACTCAATACCAAAT
>NZ_JACJDU010000099.1:0-2458 GCF_014163715.1 Shewanella sp. SR44-4
ATGTCATAAACGCATGGAGCATTTTATGACCACTGTTTAAGCGCCTCATTCTAATACTAAGTCGTATCAGTAAAACCCATCTGGGTTGTATGGTTAAGCCTCACGGGTCATTAGTACAAGTTAGCTCAACGCCTCACAACGCTTACACACCTTGCCTATCAACGTAGTAGTCTCCTACGGCCCTTTAGAGAGCTTAAAGCTCTAGGGATGACTCATCTTAGGGCTCGCTTCCCGCTTAGATGCTTTCAGCGGTTATCGATTCCGAACGTAGCTACCGGGCAATGCCATTGGCATGACAACCCGAACACCAGCGGTTCGTCCACTCCGGTCCTCTCGTACTAGGAGCAGCTCCCTTCAATCATCCAACGCCCACGGCAGATAGGGACCGAACTGTCTCACGACGTTCTGAACCCAGCTCGCGTACCACTTTAAATGGCGAACAGCCATACCCTTGGGACCGACTTCAGCCCCAGGATGTGATGAGCCGACATCGAGGTGCCAAACACCGCCGTCGATATGAACTCTTGGGCGGTATCAGCCTGTTATCCCCGGAGTACCTTTTATCCGTTGAGCGATGGCCCTTCCATTCAGAACCACCGGATCACTATGACCTACTTTCGTACCTGCTCGACGTGTATGTCTCGCAGTTAAGCTGGCTTATGCCATTGCACTAACCGTACGATGTCCGACCGTACTTAGCCAACCTTCGTGCTCCTCCGTTACTCTTTGGGAGGAGACCGCCCCAGTCAAACTACCCACCAGGCACTGTCCTCAACCCCGATAAGGGGCCAGAGTTAGAACATCAAAACTACAAGGGTGGTATTTCAAGATTGACTCCACTCAGACTAGCGTCCAAGCTTCAAAGTCTCCCACCTATCCTACACATGTAGGTTCAATGTTCAGTGCCAAGCTATAGTAAAGGTTCACGGGGTCTTTCCGTCTAGCCGCGGGTATACGGCATCTTCACCGCAATTTCAACTTCACTGAGTCTCGGCTGGAGACAGCGTGGCCATCATTACGCCATTCGTGCAGGTCGGAACTTACCCGACAAGGAATTTCGCTACCTTAGGACCGTTATAGTTACGGCCGCCGTTTACCGGGGCTTCGATCATGAGCTTCTCCGAAGATAACCCAATCAATTAACCTTCCGGCACCGGGCAGGCGTCACACCGTATACGTCATCTTGCGATTTTGCACAGTGCTGTGTTTTTGATAAACAGTTGCAGCCACCTGGTATCTGCGACTCCCGTCAGCTTAGAGAGCAAGTCTCATCACCAACAAGAGCGTACCTTCTCCCGAAGTTACGGTACCATTTTGCCTAGTTCCTTCAGCCGAGTTCTCTCAAGCGCCTTGGTATTCTCTACCCGACCACCTGTGTCGGTTTGGGGTACGATTCCCGCTAACCTGAAGCTTAGAAGATTTTCCTGGAAGCATGGCATCAACTACTTCATCACCTTAGTGACTCGTCATCAGCTCTCAGCCTGTACATTAAAGTACGATTTCCCGGATTTGCCTAAGAAATCAACCTACCACCTTAAACGCGGACTACCAACGCCGCGCTAGCCTAGCCTTCTCCGTCTCTCCATCGCAGTTAGCGGAAGTACAGAAATATTAATCTGTTTCCCATCGATTACGCCTTTCGGCCTCACCTTAGGGGTCGACTCACCCTGCCCCGATTAACGTTGGACAGGAACCCTTGGTCTTCCGGCGAGGGAGTTTTTCACTCCCTTTATCGTTACTCATGTCAGCATTCGCACTTCTGATACGTCCAGTGTGGGTTACCCCTTCACCTTCAACCGCTTACAGAACGCTCCTCTACCGCGCACTTCCTAAGAAATGCACCCGTAGCTTCGGTGGTATGTTTAGCCCCGTTAAATCTTCCGCGCAGGCCGACTCGACTAGTGAGCTATTACGCTTTCTTTAAATGATGGCTGCTTCTAAGCCAACATCCTAGCTGTCTAAGCCTTCCCACATCGTTTCCCACTTAACATACACTTTGGGACCTTAGCTGACGGTCTGGGTTGTTTCCCTTTTGACAACGGACGTTAGCACCCGCTGTCTGTCTCCCGAGTAGTACTCATTGGTATTCGGAGTTTGCAAAGGGTTGGTAAGTCGGGATGACCCCCTAGCCTTAACAGTGCTCTACCCCCAATGGTATTCGCTCGAGGCGCTACCTAAATAGCTTTCGAGGAGAACCAGATATCTCCGAGTTTGATTGGCCTTTCACCCCCAGCCACAAGTCATCCGCTCATTTTTCAACATAAGTCGGTTCGGTCCTCCAGTTGATGTTACTCAACCTTCAACCTGCCCATGGCTAGATCACTCGGTTTCGGGTCTACACCTTGCAACTAAACGCGCAGTTAACACTCGGTTTCCCTACGGCTCCGCTATTCGCTTAACCTCGCTACAAAATGTAAGTCGCTGACCCATTATACAAAAGGTACGCAGTCACGGTCTC
>NZ_JACJDU010000009.1:0-112427 GCF_014163715.1 Shewanella sp. SR44-4
TCGACATCACAAAATATATCCACTAAATTATTCATACGCCCTCTGCATGATTAAATCCTTCTTGGTCGAAAGATCTGATCGTAAAGAGGGCGTTTAGTTCAATTCTTATCCCGAGTTCAGGTTAATTAGTGTTAATTGGTTTTATCATTTTTAGCTTATAAAGAATTGGTTTAACCAAAAGCGGAAAACAAAAATGGAGCCCTTAGGCTCCATTTTTTGTGTCATTCAACTGAATGATTAACCGTTGTCACGTGGCTTACGTGGACGACGCTCTGCACTTGCAGGGCGGTCACTAGCCGGACGATCACCCGCTGGGCGGTCAGTACGTGGACGGTCACTGCGAGCACGATCACTACGTGGGCGACGTGGAGCGCCTGCGCCGCGAGTCGTGTCAGCAAACACTTCATCACCCGCTTCACGAATGTTTAAAGGACGACCACACACACGCACTTTTCTTAGGTGTGAAAGGATGTCTTTAGGCATTCCGTCTGGTAAATCAACGGTTGTGACTTGATCAAACAATTGGATTTGACCAATGAAACGGCTATCGATGTTTGCTTCGTTAGCAATTGCACCAACGATGTTACCTACACCAACACCATTTTCACGACCTACATCGATAACATAACGATTCATTTTAACGTCTGGGTTATCTTTTAAGCCTTCTGCATCGCCAAAGCTATTTGGTGCTGGACGGCTACTACGCTCGCCACGGTCACTGCGTTCACGACGTGGACGGTCGCTGCTACTATTGCGATCACCACGGTCACTACCACGATCACTACGCTCGTCACGTGAATCACGTTGACGTTCGGTAATCGTTGGTAACTGTAGTGGACGCTCTTGCTGTACTTGTTGTAACAATGCAGCAGCCAGTAAATCTGTATCAACTTCAAGCTGTTGACATAATTCAGCTACAGCGTTTTTCATGAAATCTAAGTCACCGTTAATGGTTTCTTGGATTTGCTCGCCTAAACGAGACAAACGACGCTCTGCAACTGATTCAGGGCTAGGCACTTTCATTGGCGAAATACGGCTGTTTGTAGCGCGTTCGATAGTGCGTAACATGCGCATTTCACGATTGGTTACAAATAGGATTGCCATACCAGTACGACCAGCACGACCTGTACGACCGATGCGGTGAACATAGGCTTCTGAATCATAAGGAATATCGTAGTTTACTACGTGTCCAATACGTTCAACGTCTAGACCACGTGCTGCAACGTCAGTCGCGATTAAAATGTCTAACTTGCCGCGCTTAAGCTGCTCAACAGCACGCTCACGTGCTTGTTGATTCATGTCACCATGTAATGGAGATGAAGCATAACCACGGGCTTCTAATTTTTCTGCTAATTCAACACAGCTGTTACGGGTACGAACGAAGATGATAATACCTTCAGTATTTTCAACTTCTAAAACACGTACTAACGCTTCTAGTTTATTGTGTTGTGATACTTGCACATAACGTTGGTCGATAGACTCAACAGTTGTCTGGCTAGACGCTATGCTGATGTTCACTGGGTTTGTTAAGTGCTTAGCTGCAACGCGCTTAATTTGCTCAGGCATAGTGGCAGAGAATAATGCAAGTTGGCTGTCAGTAGGCTTGTGCTCTAATACCCATTCGATATCATCGATGAAGCCCATTTTTAGCATTTCATCGGCTTCGTCTAATACTAAGGCTTTTAGATTATCTAGCTTTAATGTGCCACGACGCATGTGATCCATTACACGACCAGGAGTACCAACAATCACTTGTGGTCCGCGCTTAAGGGCGTTTAATTGTTGTTGCATGCTTTGACCACCGTAAATCGGTAGTACGTGGAAGCCTTTCATGAATTTGGCATAACTACCAAATGCTTCGGCAACTTGAACCGCTAATTCGCGGGTTGGTGCTAACACTAAAATCTGTGGAGCATTGATTTTCATGTCGATTTTGTTTAGTAAAGGCAGGGCAAACGCGCCTGTTTTACCGGTACCGGTTTGTGCTTGACCGATAATATCTTTACCAGCCATAAGCGGGTCGATACTAGCAGCTTGAATAGGAGTTGGGTTTTCATAACCTAACTCGTCAAGCGAACGCAACAAAGACTCAGACAGGCCGAGTTCGCGGAAAGTTCTTTCAGATGACATTGAGTTGTAGCCTTGTGGATGCGCACGAAGTTCGGAAGCTCGTGCTAAAGTTTCACAGACAGAAAATCAACCCCGTGTCGATTTCCCGCGCCGATAAGGGGGCGTATTATAGCAGCAACAATGCTAGTTGACCACGTAAAAACTGAAAATAAACATTAAATTGCCTATTCTAGTTTAAGATTGGCCTGATTCTTGATTTTTAAGATTTGTTAATTGGTTGAAAAATGAACATTTGTTGGCGTGAATTAGGCTGTTTATGGGGCCTTGGTCAGCTTATCGATGCTGAGCATTTGATATACTGTTTCAGCAACCGCCACAATAAAGTCGATGTCTAACGTGGCTATTGTGTCGTCGGCCGTATGATATTGCGCGTGGGGTGGTACGCCAAAATACACCCAGGAGTAGCCCGCTTTATGAAATGGATAGTGGTCTGAGGCTCTGAGCCAATCACTTTTTTTCATCCGCCCACTTAATAAATTTGTGTGATGAGTGCGAATACATAATTGGGTCTGTTGCATCAACAACGGTTTGATTGACTCAAAATTTGACAGATTTTTTTGCCCTTCCATGTAGATTGCTCTACGACGATCTGGGTGGCCTATCATGTCCAAGTTTACACTTAGCTCAATGTCCATCTGTGGGTATTGCTGCAATAACGTCACTAATTCATAGCTGCCATATAAGCCTGGTTCTTCAGCGTCGGTTGCCACAATCATCAAATTAACATCATCTAACGGCGGATTTTTCTGCCATTGGGCTGCAATTGCCATCATTCCGGCAATGCCTGAGGCATTATCATCAGCACCTGGATACATTTTATTGGCCGTTTGACCTAAGTGATCATAATGAGCGGTAATCACTCGCCATCGGTTTGAGCTATTTTTTGCCGCAATAGTGGCAATAATATTGACCCCAGAGACGGTCGAAAATTGATGTTGAAAACTAAACGGGACGGCAAAAGTTTGCTGCCAGGGTTGTAAGCCCATCTCTGTAAATCGTGTGATTAAATACTCTTGAGTGAGGCGGGCGCCTTCAGAGTCAGTCTTGCGGCCTTGAAATTCAGTGGAACTCAGTGTGGTGATATCTTCAGTAATTTGGCTATGGGCGCTAGACCAAGAGGTGATAATAGCTGACGAGCATTGTTGAGGTGTTTGGCTACAGGCATTGAGTAAGCCGCACAATAACATCATAGCCAATACCTTAAGGTGAATTTGAGTAGTGTACATAGTGTGCTCTCCTCTTATTCACCTAAGGTTTGGTATTTTATCTCAGCTTGTTATTTGGCTTTTTTAGCCTTTACACGTTTATTGTGAAGCGCCAGCATCGGCTTTAGGAATCTCGCGGTATGAGACTCTGGGTGCTCTGCTACTTCTTCTGGGCTGCCTGCGGCTAAAATCATGCCGCCGCCAGCACCACCTTCAGGGCCTAAATCGATAATCCAGTCTGCGGTTTTAATCACATCTAAATTATGCTCAATCACCACAACAGTGTTGCCATGAGATTTTAAGCGATGCAATACTTCTAACAATAGTTGAATATCGGCAAAGTGAAGCCCTGTAGTGGGTTCATCTAAAATGTATAAGGTTTTACCTGTGTCACGTTTAGACAGCTCTTTGGCCAGTTTAACGCGCTGAGCTTCACCGCCAGATAAGGTTGTCGCGCTTTGCCCTAAGCGAATGTACGACAAGCCGACATCCATTAAGGTTTGCAATTTACGTGAAATAGATGGAATCGCATCAAAATAGCCACGAGCGTCTTCAACCGTCATTTGCAGCACTTCGTGAATGTTTTTGCCTTTGTATTTTACTTCTAAGGTTTCGCGGTTATAACGCTTGCCTTTACACGAATCACAAGGCACATAAACATCAGGTAAAAAGTGCATTTCCACTTTAATTAACCCATCACCTTGGCAGGCTTCACAACGACCGCCCTTGACGTTAAACGAGAAGCGACCCACTTGATAACCACGGGTGCGCGATTCTTGTGTGCCAGCAAACAGTTCACGTATTGGGGTGAAAATACCCGTATAGGTGGCAGGGTTCGAGCGTGGCGTGCGGCCAATAGGGCTTTGATCAATATCGACTACTTTGTCGCAATGATCCATGCCTTCAATACTTCTGTAAGGTGCAGGTTCATCCACGGTAGCGCCATTGAGCATCCTATGGGCAATTTTAAAGAAGGTGTCGTTAATCAGTGTCGATTTACCTGAACCCGATACGCCAGTAACACAGGTAAACAATCCAACTGGAATGGTTAAATCAACATCTCTTAGGTTATTACCCGAAGCACCAAATAGCTCAATCACCTTTTTCGGATCGATAGGGGTGCGCTGGTCACTAATGTGTATTTGCTTTTTACCGGAAATATATTGGCCCGTAACCGACGCTTCACAGTTAAGAATATCTTCTAGCGTACCGTCACAAATGACTTCACCGCCATGTACACCGGCACCTGGGCCAATATCGATAATGTGATCGGCTAAGCGAATCGCATCTTCATCGTGTTCAACCACAATCACGGTATTGCCTAAATCACGAAGATGGATCAGGGTTTGTAATAAACGTTCGTTATCGCGTTGATGCAAACCAATTGAAGGCTCATCAAGCACGTACATCACGCCCACTAAACCCGCTCCAATTTGGCTGGCTAGGCGAATACGTTGCGCCTCGCCACCCGATAAGGTTTCAGCTGAGCGCGACAAGCTTAAATAGTTAAGCCCCACATTGACCAAGAAGCCAAGGCGTTGACTGATCTCTTTTAAGATTTTCTCGGCAATTTGCGCACGTTGTCCTTCAAACACTACGGTGTCGAAGTATTGTTTAGCTTCGCCAATCGACCAAATGGTCAGTTGCGGTAGGTTTAACTCACCAATAAATACGTTACGGGCTTCTTCACGTAAGCGCGAACCACCACAACTATTACAAGGCTGCATATTAATAAATTTAGACAGCTCATCGCGTACCGAGTTACTTTCGGTTTCACGGTAACGGCGATCCATATTATTCAAAATGCCTTCAAACGGATGGTTACGGATCACAACATCGCCGCGGTCATTAATGTACTTAAAGGCAATGTTTTGTTTGCCAGAACCATATAAGACAATCTTTTTAACTTTGTCGCTTAGTTCGGCATAAGGCTTCTCAACGTCAAACTTATAATGTTCAGCTAATGAACTGAGCATTTGGAAATAGTAAAAATTACGTCTATCCCAGCCTCTAATCGCGCCGCCAGCTAATGAGAGTTCATCATTAGCAATGACTCGCTCAGGGTCAAAAAACTGCTGCACACCTAAACCATCACAAGTTTGACAAGCACCGGCCGGATTGTTAAACGAGAAAATACGCGGCTCAAGTTGGGCCATCGAATAGCCACAATGCGGACACGCGAAATTAGCTGAAAATATCAGTTCTTCGGCTTTGCTATCATCCATACTGGCAATTTTTGCAATGCCACCAGATAATTCTAAAGCGGTTTCAAACGACTCAGCCAAGCGCTGTTTCATGTCTTCGCGTACTTTGAAGCGATCGACAACCACTTCAATGGTATGTTTGATGTGTAAATCTAATGTTGGAGGATCGGTTAAGTCACATACTTCACCGTCAATACGGGCGCGGATGTAGCCTTGTGCCGATAAGCTTTCCAGCAACTTAACGTGCTCACCTTTACGGTCGTTAACCACTGGCGCAAGCAGCATTTGGCGGCTGTCTGCCGGCATCGCCAACACTTTATCCACCATTTGGCTGACCGTTTGCGCTGACAACGGCTGATTATGCGTTGGGCAGCGAGGCTCGCCCACACGGGCAAACAACAAGCGTAAATAGTCATAGATTTCGGTAATGGTACCGACGGTCGAACGTGGATTGTGCGAGGTTGATTTTTGTTCAATTGAAATGGCAGGGCTAAGGCCTTCAATATGATCTACATCGGGTTTTTCCATTAAGCTCAAGAATTGACGCGCATACGCCGACAGCGATTCGACATAACGACGTTGGCCTTCTGCATACAAAGTATCGAAGGCTAATGATGATTTTCCTGAACCGGATAACCCAGTTATCACAATAAGTTTGTCACGGGGAATGGTTAGATTGATGTTCTTAAGATTGTGGGTTCGGGCACCGCGTATTTCAATTTTATCCATCTATATCACTCTATGACTTATGTAAAACAAAACAGCGATCAGTATCGCATAGTTTGTTGGGGGACTTCATATCAATTTTGACTATGTTGGTTTCATGGTACGCATAAAACTCAGCTAAAGTTTAACATGCGCAGATAAAACACCTTATATCAAAAACTGTGATTTCCTTTTGAGCTAATTTCTGGCGCTGTGATAATATGCGCACCTTATAATATTGTTGAATTACTTATCGAAGGGCAACAGCATGGCCAGTAATGGACTGTCGGGTATGGAGAAAAAGGTCGCATTTTCGTTAGCCAGTGTGTTTGGTTTACGAATGATGGGATTGTTTATGATTATGCCTGTCTTCGCGCTGTATGGTCAGCACCTTGAAGGCTTTTCACCGCTATGGGTGGGTATTGCCATTGGTGCTTACGGATTAACCCAGGCTTTTTTACAGATCCCAATGGGCATTTTGTCCGACAAATACGGACGTAAGCCGATTATTCTTGGTGGCTTGGTATTGTTTGCCATTGGTAGTTTAATTGCCGCATCATCGGATCACATTTACGGGGTGGTGTTTGGTCGTGCAGTACAAGGTATGGGCGCAATCGCTGCCGCCGTGTTAGCGCTTGCCGCCGATTTAACTCGAGACGAGCAACGCACTAAAGTCATGGCGATTATCGGCATGTGTATTGGCTTTTCATTTGCCTTGTCATTATTGGTCGGGCCTATTGTGGCGCAATACATGGGCTTAACTGGGCTGTTTTTATTAACCGCAGTATTAGCGGTGTTGGGCATGTTAATTGTACAGTTTTTTGTTCCCAATCCTATTAGCCAAGCGCCTAAAGGCGATACGGTCGCCACTCCGACAAAATTAAAGCGCATGTTGTTAGACCCACAGTTATTTCGCCTAGATGCTGGCATTTTTATTCTGCATTTGGTGCTCACTGCTGTGTTTGTGGCATTGCCGCTCGATTTGGTTGATGCCGGTTTAGTCAAAGAAAAACATTGGATGTTGTACTTCCCCGCTTTTGTTGGCGCATTTTTCTTAATGGTGCCGTTAATTATCATTGGGGTGAAACGCAACAACACCAAAACCATGTTCCAGTTGTCGTTAATGATCATGATGGTGTCACTTGCCGCGATGGGGTTTTATGCCGATAACCTTTGGGTGTTAAGTGGTGCGGTAGTGTTATTTTTCACTGGCTTTAACTACCTTGAAGCATCACTGCCAAGTTTAATTGCTAAGTTTTGTCCTGTCGGTGACAAAGGTTCGGCTATGGGCGTGTATTCAACTAGTCAATTTTTAGGGGCATTTTGTGGCGGCATGTTAGGCGGCGGAGCTTATCAGCTCGTTGGTGCATCTGGGGTGTTTTTTGTTGCGCTAGGGCTAATGTGTGTGTGGTTATTTTTAACCCTTGGCATGCAAAAGCCTGTGTTATTGAAAAGCTATACGCTTGAAGCTACAGTAAAAGATAGAAGTGATGCACAAGATATGGCCAGTAAATTGTCACAGTTAATCGGTGTTGTAGAGGCCATTGTGGTGCTCGAAGAGAAAGTGGCTTATTTAAAGGTCGATGATAAATTCAATTTAAGCGAAGCGCGAGCTGTGTTAGGCTCTGTGAATTAGATCGTGTAGATCATTAAGCTTAGTATTCAGTTAAAGTAAACAGATAAAAATCTCAGGAGATTTCGATGGCTAGTCGTGGTGTGAATAAAGTGATTTTGGTCGGTAACTTAGGTAAAGACCCTGAGGTTCGTTACATGCCAAACGGCAATGCTGTTGCCAACTTTACTATAGCGACAAGTGAGTCGTGGAAAGACCAACAAGGTCAAATGCAAGAACGTACCGAGTGGCACAACATTGTGATGTATCGTCGTCTTGCGGAAATTGCTGGCGAGTACTTAAAGAAAGGCTCTAAAGTTTATTTAGAAGGCAAATTGCAAACCAGTAAGTGGCAAGATCAGACTACCGGTCAAGACCGTTATAAGACTGAAATCAACGCTATGGAAATGCAAATGTTAGACAGCCGCAACTCAGGTGATAATGCCGGTGGTGGTCAGTATCAAGGGCAAGGTCAAAGCTCTGGGCAAAACGCCGGACAAAATATGGGACAACAACAGTCTCGTCCTGCACCAGCACCTCAAGCTCGTCAGCCACAAGCGCAATACAATCAAACTGCGCCTGCTGCAGGTAATGAAGCTTACCAAGCTCAGCCTAATGCTGGCCAGCAAGGTGGTGGTTACCAGCAACAATCTGCGCCAGCGCAACAAGCTGCACCTGCTTATGCACCAAAGCCAGCCGCTGCACCTCAGGGTAATTTCCAACCACAAAATGCTCCTGCACAGCGTCCAGCACCACAACCACAACAAAACTTCACTCCAGATTTAGATGAAGGCTGGGATGACGATATTCCGTTCTAATTTTCACTAGAGATTACATAATCCAATGTGTTGATTAAAACTTTTAAGGCCTGCTTTTGCAGGCCTTTTTGTTTTCTACGTTAGAGAAGCAACGAGACTGACTCTGCTGTTTGTTAGCGGTATTTCTATGCTACAAATGTCACCGTAGCAGTTTTGTCATGGAAAGTAGTTATTCGATTAAAGCAGAGTATTCATCAAGTGACTTATGACCTCTTGCCGTCAGAAAACTCAACAACGCTTCGGGGCTACGGTTCAGTAAGCGTTCAATTGGAAATTCCACTGTTTCAATGACCTCAATGGCTTTTTCAAACTCGCCTAAGCTAAAAGCAACATGCGAGTCAGAACCCATAACGAGCAGTCCACCTGCTGCTTTTACTGCATTAGCTATTTCAATACAGTTGCATGTACTGCCTTTTCTCGACGTCAAAAAAGAGGAGTTATTTATCTCTAGCGCCACGTTATGTTTGGCAGCGGCAGCGGCGACGCGCTTAATATCGATTGGATAAGCAGGGTTGCCTGGGTGAGTAATAATGTCGACATTACCACTTTCAATACAGTTGATGAGTGCTGTAGTGTGAGCCTCTTTAGTCGATGGTGGGAAAACGGGTTCATGGAACCCTGCCAACACAATATCGAGCTCTTTTAAATAATCACCAAAAAAATCAATCTCACCATGTTCATTTTTGATATTCGCTTCAATGCCGCGCAGCACGCCAACACCGTCAACAATTCTAGGTAACACTCTCATATTTACAAAGTGCCAAAAATGGGGCGCATCAGCCATATCTGGGCCATGATCGGTAATGGCGAATAACTTGATACCTTTGGCTTTCGCAACACAAAGGTAATCATGGAAGGTACTATAAGCGTGAGTTGACGCTATAGTATGCGCGTGAATATCAACAAGGAATTTCATGGCGAGTCTCGTTCTCTGAATCAAAAACAGTAGGCATCAAGTCTACGCTGTTAACTGGGCTTTCTCTATGATCACTTTTGTTGATTACTTGCAGCAGGTATTGAGGCATATTGTCGAAGATGCCTTGGCGTTATACATGGCTGTTTTCCGGCATTTGTAGTGAGCCAATCGGCCGCACATGATATTAACGATGTTGTAAGGCATTTGATATGAAATAGGCCGAATGTTGTCACTTTGCCTTACATATTCCACTTCTTAACCCGAGTTGAGGCTGAATAATGAGAGATGAGTTAAGAGCGAAAATTATTGCCGTGTGTGATAAAAAAATTGCGGCGAAAGGCGATAACGTCGGTTTGTCATTTTATGCATTTTTTGCCAACAAAAATGATAATCCTCAATTGCTGATGGAAGCGGCAACATGGTGGATTCAAACACACCAATTGGATCATTTTGTGAAGGCCCACAAAATTAAACAAATGATTCATAATGGCTTGTAATAGTCTGAATAAATTATGTGCGGCGGAGCAATACTGACCAATATTCAATAAGTAACCGATATATAGATTAAGTCATGCCTTAATGATTAAGCGTAATCGCTTAACGGGTTTTTAGATGACACAAGTCGTTTTTGAACGATCAATCAAAATTGTACTAATAGTTTTGACCGTTTTAATGTTATATTTTCACTCTTGAGTGACATTAACGATATTAAATGTCGTGCTTAATACCGATATAGTTAGCAGATATTTTTTGAAAAAAGCCGGAGGAATGAGTGGGAATAATTGGTCGACTGTTAGTTATTGGCGCCACTTTACTATTTTTTAGTGGCTGCGCTAGCACCTCAACAGCGGGTGATCCATTCGAAGCGGTTAATCGAAAAAGCTGGGACTTTAATTACCAGGTCATGGACAAATATGCTTTAAAACCAGCAGCAGAAGGCTATGAAACAGTCCCTCAGCCGATCCGACAAGGTGTGACAAATCTGCTATCAAATCTAAGTGAACCTCTTTATGCAGTAAATAACCTCTTACAATGGAAAGTGACCGACAGCGGTAGCAGTGTTTTACGTTTTGTCGTCAACACCACAATCGGCCTTGTGGGTCTTTTTGATCCTGCTACCGATATGGGATTAGTGAAAAAAGAAGAAACATTTGCGCAAACCTTTGGTGTTTGGGGTATTGGCAATGGGCCTTTCATCATGTGGCCTGTTTATGGCGCCAGTACTGCACGTAATACCGTCGGCGATTTTGTTGATGTTTTTGTGTATCCCTTATCTATTCTGTCGTTTGAACAAAGGGCCGGAAAGTTTGTGTTGGAAGGTTTAGACAGTCGGATTGATTTTCAGCAATATGAACCCATATTAGACGGATCGTTAGATCCTTATGGCTATGTTAAAGATGTCTATTTGCAGCGAGATGCTCACTTGGTCAGTGACGGTAAAGTGGCTGAGACTGAATCTGACGAATTTGATCTAGAGTTTGATGACGAACTATTAGATGATGAGCTATTAAATGACGCACCTGCAGACGACAAATCAGACGATCACACTGATTACAAGGTAACGGACTAGCCAATGTCAAACATCAAAACGTTTTCATCTTGTACGAGTGAATTAAAAAATATTCGCGAATTTGTGGTAGATGCATGCCGCGATTTTCCTTTTAGCGAAGGTAAAGTCAATGAAATCGTATTGGCCGTTGATGAGGCTTGTGCCAATGTTATTCGTCATGGTTATCACATGTCGAAAAAGGGCTGTATAGAAATCGTGGTCAGCAGTGATGATGAGCATGCGCTATTTGTGATTAAAGATGTGTGTTCGCAGATTACTGACAAGCAATTAATACCGGCAGAAAATAATTTATGTAAACCAGGTGGATTAGGCCTTTGCCTCATTCATTATGTGGCTGAAAAAGTAAGACTTATCCCACATAAAGGCAAAGGTAATTGGTTAGAACTGACGGTTAAATTTGAGTGATATAAAATGAATATTGAAATTGAGACACATAACAATTACCAAGTGGTTAAGCTTTATGGCGAGGTCGATCTGAGCAACTCTCGCAGTATCAAACTCGACATCATAAAGTTAATTAAGAGTAAAAATAACATCATTGTCGATTTCACCCACCTGCAATATATCGATAGCTCAGGCATGGCTTCACTGGTTGAGGCCTTCAATGAAGCCAGAGAAAATGACACTGAATTTCATATCGTTGGTGCCAATGGTTCACCGCTTCAAGTACTGCAACTAACCCGTTTAAACACGGTGTTTAACTTAGCTGATTCAGTAAGTGCTGTGAGTAACAATGGTTAACCCTATCATTACTGTAGAGCATTTGTTTGCCCAATATGGCGATACCCATGTACTCAAAGACGTCAATTTAGAGGTCAACCCCGGCGAAATTCTGGTGGTGATGGGCGGATCTGGTTCTGGTAAAAGTACCTTGCTTAACCATATGCTTGGGCTTAAAACCCCTACGTCAGGCACTATCATGATTGATGGTGTGAATATTTTTACGGCTAAAAATAAGCAATTACGTAACTTACGCAAAAAAATGGGCGTGGCTTTCCAAGGCGGCGCACTACTGAGTTCATTAACGGTGGCAGATAATGTCAGGTTACCTTTAGAGCACAATACTTCATTGGATACCCAAACCATTGATATTATGGTGCGGATGAAGCTTGAATTAATGAACATGGCTGGAACCGGCCATCTAATGCCTTCGGAATTATCAGGCGGCATGCTAAAACGAGCAGGACTGGCTAGGGCCGTTATTATGGATCCTAAATTACTGTTTTTTGATGAACCTTCAGCAGGGCTTGATCCCACAACTGCAGTTGAACTTGACGAGCTTATTCTCACTTTGAGAGATGCCATGAACATGACTATCGTGGTGGTCACTCATGAGTTAGAAAGTGTGTTTAAAATTGCCGATCGCGTGGTGGTATTGTTTGCGGGTGAAGTGGTGGCGAATGGCACCGTTGATGAGATTAAAAACTCGCCAGATGAACGCATTCAAAACATGATCAACCGTCAACCGAACACTTACAGAGATGATGGTGAGGTTTATCTCAATCGTTTGTTAAATAAGGATGAAAAATAATGAATGCCTTGTTTAATTCAGTCAGTAACTTAGGTGCCGCAACGCGTAAAAATATTGAAAGTGTTGGCCTAGCAACATTATTTTTAATGCGTATCGTCAGCAGCCTATTCACTGGGCTGGTGTCATTTAAGCAAGTGATTAAGCAGATATATTTTATAGGTAATCGGTCTTTAATTGTCATTATTGTTGCCGCGCTCTTTACCGGTATGGTTGTGGCACTGCAGTTTTACGATACCTTAGTGCGATTTGGTTCAGTGGATTTATTGGGTTCGGCAGTTGCCTTGAGCCTGATTAAAGAATTAGGTCCGGTGATGACAGCATTAATGGTAATAGCACGAGTTGGCTCTGCGACCTGTTCAGAAATTGGTATTATGCGTAACGAGCAACAATTTGATGCGCTTGATTGCATGGCGATTAACAGTTACCGCTATGTGATGCTGCCAAGACTATTAGCGGCGTTGTTTTGTGTTCCTATGCTGACGGCCGTTTTTGACTTGGTGGGCATTGGCGGTGGCTATATCGTTGGAGTACACATTCAAGGAGAAAGTCCTGGTGCATATATTCAAGGTGTAATGGATACCATTAGCTTTAAAGATGTGCTGGTTGGTCAAATAAAGTCATTGGTATTTGGTTTGTTTATTATGTGGATACCTTTATATTACGGCTTTTATTTACACTTAAATCAAAAAAATATGGGCGCTGAAGGCGTCAGCAATGGCACCACTCAGGCGGTGGTAATGAGTGCAATTATTATGTTATTTAGTGACTATATCGTTAGCTCATTAGCGCTATAACTAGAGGTTTCAATGAAAAACAATTACGTCAATTTTCTCGTCGGCCTGTTTGTATTATTCGGGATTGGGGCCTTGGTATTTATGTCAATTACCATTGGTGGAGCATCGGTCACTAATAGTGGTAACTACACCTTAGTGGCTAAATTTGAAAATTCTTCAGGTTTAAAAGAAGGTGCCTTTGTCGAAATGTCAGGTGTACGTGTTGGATTAATTCAATCGATTAATTACGACCCTAAAGCGTATGAGTCAGTCGTTAAAATATCATTAGATAATGCGATTACCGTACCTGATGATTCGATAGCCTCTATTCGTACATCAGGTATTATTGGCGACAGATTTGTTAAAATATCTACCGGTGGTTCAGAAATAAACATGGCAGATGGTGAAGAGTTTATTGAAACAGAATCATCAATCAGCATCGAAGAGTTAATAAGCAAATATATGTTTAGTCAGGATAAATAATGAAATCAATAATTTTTTTAATCATGATGCTAGTGATGCCGTCTCTAGCTTTGGCGGCACAAGAACCAACAGAACGCGTTAAATTAGGTGTGACAGATATCATTAGTATCGCATCAAATAGCGCCTTGTCAGTCGAACAGAAAAAACAATCACTCAGTGATGTGATTGAAAAACACGTCGACATACAAGCCTCTGCACAACGAGTGTTAGGTAAGTATTGGAGACAGGCAAGCGATACCGAGAAACGTCAATTTATGGTGTTGTTAAAAGGCGTATTAGTCGATACCTATATTGTGTTGCTAGAACAGTATGATAATCAAACGGTTGATTACACCAATGAAACAATCAAGAAAAAGGTTTATGCATCGGTAGATACTGAAATTCATACCAAAGAAAATATCATTCCGGTTTCATATCAGCTTTATCAACGTAATAATGAATGGAAAATTTACGATTTTGTTGCTGAAGGTTTATCGATGATCCGTACCTTTAGTAATGACTATAAAAGTACTTTGAAAAAAAGCGGTGTCACTGGTTTGAATGAAGCCCTTGCTGCTAAATTAGCCCAAAAGTAAGGTTACCCTTGAATATTGATAGAGCATTAGCTAACAGCATTATTGATGAAACCTTATGGTTTAAAACCAATTTGGCAGTCACATTAAGTGAGTTTAATTATTACTTAATTAAAAAAAATGGCCAAGTCAGCTGTAATTTTTCATCCTTGTGTGATGAGCATTACACCCGGCTCTATCAACAATTTAAAGCATTGTCGTTACAACACAGTATTACGGAAATTGTGCCTCTAAAGGACGATGGCAAAATGTGTTGGGTGCTGCCTTTTGGTAAAGAATCGAGTTTATTTGACTGTATCATTCTGCTTAATTTACCTGCAGGAACTGAATCGCATCATGTTAGCTCGTTGTATTTTAGGCTTTTGTACCAGCTAAAAAGCTTCCAGTTTTCCGAAGCGTCATCACAACTTAACGCTGCCCAGGTGTGGATCCGCGATGAGATAGAAGAAATTTCGCGCTTGCAGCAATTGATGTTGCCAGACAAAGGTATCGTACTCAGCTCTGTTAAAATGGCTTATACCTATAAAGCGATGAAAGGTGCTGGTGGTGATTATTTAGACATTGTCGACCTTGGTAAAAGTCGCCCGGATGTCCAGGGTGATATCGGAATGATTATTGCTGACGTATCGGGTCACGGCCCTGCCGCGGCAGTAGAAACCGCCATGATAGATGCCATCTTACGCACCTTTGAACCGAAAGATTTAAACAGTAGTTCTTCTGAAGTGCTTAATTATATCAATCAACATTTTTTCACTAAAAAGCCTCGTGGCAGCTTTTTAACCGCTACAGTAATGCGTTATAACTTCCAAGAGAAAGAACTTATTTATGCTAATGCAGGCCATCCTCACGCCTATTTGAAAAAAGCCAACAGGCTGGTTGCCTTAGATCAAGGTGGCATTCCTATTGGGGTACTGCGTGAGCAAAATTGGGATACCTACCGGGTTAGTGTTGATGTAGGTGATATCTTATTTGTGTATACCGATGTGGTCATCGAAACGCAAAATGCCCACAAAGAATTATTTGGTTTCGATCGCTTAGAAAAAGCCATCAGCGCAGCACCCGATGAACCCGAAGCTATGCTGGAGTATCTGGAGCAGCAAATGAAACAGTTTTGCGGTTTTTCAGAGTTTCAGGATGATTTGACCATGTGCGCAATCCAGTTTATCTAAGCTAATTGAGTATTTAATCATTGAGAAGATGAAGATTGGGATGACGATATCCCGTTCTAGGACATCTCCAGTCACAGGTTTAATCTTTTTTATCAATAACTAAAAAGCCCTGAGTTACCGCTCAGGGCTTTTTTTATCTCACTGGTTTGTTGGGCTATTAAGCGGTTAATGCTTCAGCTGGGCCGAAGAATTCATAATGAATTTGGCTTTCTGGTACACCTAAGCTGGTGGCGATGGCCAATGCTGCTTTCATAAAACCGGTAGGGCCAAGCAGGTAAAATTCTACATCGCGGTCTGCAGGGAGTTGCTCTGCAATGATTGATGCATCAATAAACCCAGTGGCATGAGGCTGGCAATGTTGTTCTGGCTGGCTGTAAACATACAAAGGTTTGATGTGGTCATGTGTTGAGGCAAGTTGATCGACATGGTGTTTAAACGCATGGACATCACTATTTATGGCCGCATGAATAAAGCGAATATCGCGTCCTGAACCCGCTTCAGTATTGAGCATACTAATCGCAGGAGTAATACCGACACCGCCAGTCAATAATATTAACGGCTTGGTGTTTTTTCGTAAGATGAAATCGCCACTGGGTGCACGTAATTTCACTTTATCGCCTAACTGAATATTGTTATGTAAGTGATTTGAAACCACGCCATTAGGTTCACGCTTGACGCTAATTCTTAAGTAATCTTTGCCTGCCGCGTCAGATAGACTGTAGTTACGACGCATTGATACACCGTCGATATCATCAAATACTAAGGTCAAAAATTGCCCAGCGTCAAAGTTTGGTAAGCCTTTATTATCAAAAGGTTGAAAGTAGAATGAGGTAATCACTGAGCTTTCATCTACACGTTTGACTAAAATAAAGTCACGCTCGCCACGCCAACCACCTTGTTGATGCTCTTTAGCTGTATAAATTGATTCTTCCGCCGCAATCAATATGTTGGCTAATTGGCCGTAAGCCTTGGTCCAAGCATCAATCACTTCGTCTGTTGCAGCATCACCGAGTACGGCTTTAATGGCTTGTATTAAACAACTGCCAACAGCGTCATATTGTTCAGGTAAAATGCCTAATGCAACATGCTTTTGAACGATTTTACTAACGGCATCACTTAAATTGCCCAATTCATCAATATTGGCACCGTAAGCAATAACCGCATTTGCCAGTGCTTTAGGCTGAGTGCCTTTGGCTTGGTTAGTTTGATTGAAAAATGGTAATACTTCTGGATGCTGTGCAAACAGTAATGGATAAAAATGGCTGGTGATGTCATTAGCGTAAATTTGCAGAGCCGGAACGGTGGCTTTAATAATTTGAACAGTTGCAGTGTCTAACATTAATGATTTCCTTCTAGGGAGTAAAATAGCGATAAGCTTCAATCAATTACCTTGTCTACCCATACATTGCACAGAACACGCCAATATTTATCTAGCTGATTTAGCAGGTATAATTTTCATAAGGGTTAATTTGACCTAGATCAATATATATGTCAAATTAACCGAAATTGGGTTAATTTGACATATTATGAATATTGTTCCCTTTATCGATATTGTAGAAGACTTAAATCGTGACCTGATAAAATCGGAACGATACTTACGACTGATTTTAGCGATTCAGCGCGCTATACCATGTGACGTAGTGGCCTTGTTGAAACTTAAACATGACTATTTAGTTCCTGTGGCTGTTGTAGGGCTAAAGCAACAAGCCCTCGCTAGACAGTTTTCGATCAACCACCATCCACGCTTACAGCAAATTTTAGCTAACCCACATATTACCCGCTTTGATGCCGACTCAACACTGCCCGATCCCTACGACGGTTTAGTCGATGATGGTAGTGAACAATTGCACGTGCATGACTGCATGGGCAGTACCATTTATATCGACGGTAAAGCGTGGGGCGTTTTAACCTTAGACGCCATGAAAGCAGGTAGCTTTGATGCGCTTAACCCAACCGAAACCCGCGCTTATATTGCTGCTGTGGCCGCTGCGATTAGTACCAGTGAACATATTGAAGCATTAGAAGTGCAAGTTGAACGTAATCATCAAGTGGCGCAGTGCATGTTAGCGACTGCTGGACCGTCTAGTATTATTGGAAACAGTGTCGCAATTACGGATTTATTGTCAGAGATAAATACCGTTGCAGCCAGCGATCTATCGGTATTAATCACTGGCGAAACTGGCGTGGGTAAAGAGCTGGTTGCCAAAAGTATTCATCAGCAATCACGTCGCAGCGAGCAACTACTAGTACAAATTAACTGTGCTGCATTGCCAGAAAGCATCGTTGAAAGTGAATTATTTGGTCACGTAAAAGGCGCGTATTCTGGTGCGGTAAGTGACCGTCGCGGCCGCTTTGAATTGGCTGATGGCGGGACGTTATTTTTAGATGAAGTGGGTGAGTTACCACTTGCGGTGCAAGCTAAGTTACTACGTGCGTTGCAAAACGGTGAAATTCAACGAGTCGGCAGCGATAATATTATCGTAGTGGATGTCAGAATTGTTGCCGCTACTAACCGTAATTTACAGTTAGAAGTCAAAGAAGGTCGCTTTAGGGCTGACTTATATCATCGCTTGAGTGTGTATCCTTTACCTGTGCCACCATTACGGGATCGTGGTAAAGACGTTATTTTACTGGCTGGCTATTTTTTAGAAAAAAACCAACATCAGCTTGGCGTCGCGAAACTGAGGTTACAGCAAACCGCCATTGATCAGTTAACCCAATACCATTGGCCTGGCAATGTGCGAGAGTTAGAACACTTACTCAGTCGAGCTGCGTTAAGGGCTATTAGCGAGCAAGGGCGTCATGCCAGTATCATTAACATAAGTCGTGTTCATCTCGGTTCAGAGTTTGTTGTGAGCCATACAGTAGCACCAGCAATAGCCGAGGTTGATAATATCAGCGACAGTAATGCCGCAGCTGCATTATCGCAGGTGTTAACCCTTGGACTACGTGATTCAACCGATGAGTACCAACGACAAATAATACAGACGGTATTAGCGACCGAAAGAGGTAATTTAGCCGCTGTTGCCAGAAGTTTACAGCTGGATAGAAGCAATTTAATCCGCACCATGCGTCGTTTAGGGCTTGATCCTAACGCGGCATATTAAGAATGATATCCAAAGAAGCCGTGACGTGAGCGGCTAATTATCTCGTCTGAAGTCATCTCGTTCTGCAGTAATGACGATTTGAGATTAATTAGAATATATTTTGTTATTTCAGTAATATATTCCGAAAAATTCTGGTCTATATACTGAGTGAAGTTGGATTAATTAGAGTTTCCTAAAGGATTAATGTTATGCAAAAAGGTTATGTCGGTAATATTTCGTTAGTGGTTGCCATCGTCGCAGTCGCGATTGCTGCTTTGATGGTTTTTGGCTCGTCACTGGGATTGTGGGACCCGATTGTCGGCTTTATGGCCAGTCGAAATTACAATAACCTGTTGGGTTATTTAGTGGTGGTGGTTGCGGTGCTGGCATTAGTGACCAGCTTTACCATTAAGCAAGACTGTAACGCTAAGGGCAAAGGCATATTAACCTCTACAACAGCGCTATTACTGGGCTTAGCTATATTGTCGCCGAGCATTATGGCGTTGGTTATCAAACCAGTGAAATACCCACCTATTCACGATATTACTACCAACACTCAATCACCACCGCAGTTTGAGTTTTTAACTGACAGCCGGGTTGGCGCTAAAAATAGTTTGGTATATGGCGGAGAAGAGATTGCCGCGCAGCAACTGCAAGCTTTTCCAAATATTCAACCAATTGCGTCAGACTTATCGGTAGAGGCGGCTTATCAAAAAGCATTAACTGTCGCTAAAACCATGAGCTGGACCATTGTCGCTCAAGACCCAAAAGCACTGCGCTTTGAAAGTACGGCAACAACGCCTTTTTTCAATTTTGCAGATGATGTCGTTATCGTTGTGTCTACGCTAGAGCAGGGCAGTCGTATTGATTTACGCAGCGTGTCGCGGATTGGTATTGGCGATGCTGGTGTGAACGCAAAACGTATTCAAGAATTTAGTCAGCGGTTTGCTGAATAGTCTGAGTCTTGAATAAATTATGCCGCAGGTTTTAACCAATAAAAAGGAGCATAAAATGCTCCTTTTTATTAATGACGACAAAACGGTTAATTAACTTAAATGCTTAATCGAAGATACAGCTGCTAACGATTATTATGCTAAGTTTTGTGATGCGAGATATTTCTGACTTTAAATCAGCTATTTAAATCAGCTCTTTAGCAGAACTGCCATTGTTTGTAGCCATCAATCAGTCGGTATCGCGCTTGATGGATATGATGCGAAAGTACAAAGCTGTCTCTCTATTTTACTCGCTTAAAAAGCTATCAAAAAATACATAACAAACAGCGCTATATTGATGCTCTAATTGATATAGGATGCTTATCATTTAACTGCAGTAAGTCCCAAAGATTGCCGTACAGATCTTCAAAAACCGCCACTGTGCCGTAGTCTTGCTCTTGAGGTGGGCGCACAAACTTAATCCCATCGAGTTGCATGCGGTTATAGTCGCGCCAAAAATCGTCGGTATTCAAAAAAAGAAATACCCGTCCGCCGGCTTGGTTACCAATAAAATCATGCTGCTCTGGTTTTGATGCCCTTGCTAGCAGCAACGACACTCCGTTTGACCCCGGAGGCGACACCACAACCCAGCGTTTGTCTTGTTCTGCTTGATAGGTGTCTTCAATTAAATCAAACTTCAATTTATTGACATAAAAATCGATGGCTTCATCGTAATCATTCACCACTAGCGCGATGTGAACTATAGACTGTTTCATTATTATCCTTTGATAGCGTTGTAAATTAGCCAGTGAATGAGCGTTGTAAATTAACTAGTGAGTTAATGCAAGATTATCTGTGCCGTCGATTATGCATTAATTAACCAGAACTCGGGATAACAAACGCCTCGCAAACTGCCTTTTGCCTTGCTAACTGCGTTATTTTTTACATGAGAAGACTTGCAATAGGCCAGCTATTGACGGGTTAATTCGTTTTGTTAGTAAAACAAATGACAAGTTTGAGAGTGGTTAATGGCTAAGCTTAATATCTTTATCATTCTATTCTCATCTCTACCCCTAGTTGAGGTTAATTCGATAGGTATGGAGATATTCACGCATAAAAAAAGCCACAGCAATGAACTGTGGCTTACTGATACTAGCGAGTCAGTGAATTCTAAATCGATTAGTTCTTTTTAGAATATTTTGCAGCTTCTTCACCCGCTAAGCGACCGAAGGTGATGATGTCTGAAATGGCATTACCACCTAAGCGGTTAGCACCATGAACACCGCCAGTCACCTCACCAGCACCATACAAGCCAGGGATAACCTGCTTCTTAGCATTCATGACTTCAGCTTTAGTGTCGATCATCACGCCACCCATAGTGTGGTGAACACCAGGTGTAACTTCGATTGCGTAGTAGTTACCTTCGTTAAGTGCGCGCGGTAGGTTTGGACGCTCAAAATCAGTGTCTTTACCGCTACTCACTAAGCTGTTGTAACGCGCAACGGTTTCAGTAAGTGCTTTGCCGTCAATACCTTCCATTTTACCTAATTTAACTAGGCTATCTGCCGTTGGTGCAACACCTAAACCAATATACTTATCAATTTTTGACAGTGATTTACGCACAGAATCATCAAAAATCAAATAAGCTGATTTACCGGTTTGCGCTAAGATAGCGGCAGACGCTTTATCACGAGTGGTAATTTCGTTAACGAAACGCTTACCTTCACGGTTAACCAAAATCGCACCATTACCACGTACCGCTTCAGTGACCATTACGCCACCTTTAACAGATAGTGTTGGGTGAGCTTGGATATACTGCATGTCTTTCAATGCGCCACCCGCATTTTCAGCTACATCCAGTCCATCACCTACTGCACCAGGTTGGTTAGTAGAGATAAAGCCTTTTAGTGAAGGATCAAGTTTAGCGACACGCTCATTATTTTTAGCAAAACCACCCGTTGCTAATATTACCGCATCGGCTTTCACCCAGTAGTAACCTTTGTACATACCCTTAACCAGAATACCTTTAACAGTGCCTTTATCATCTTTAAGCACTTCAATGCCGCGAGTGTTCATGCGTAAGTCGATATTGCGTTTCACTGCATTATCATAAAGTACTTGAACGACATGGGCACCAACACCAGCACCACCAGTTGGACGGTGTGCACGGTTAACAGATGCGCCACCCATCATGCCAACATCGGTTAAATCGGCACCCATCGCGGTCAGCCAATCAACAGAGCCTTTAGAGTGCGAAGTTAACACTTCAACCAATGCAGGATCGTTTATGTTTTGGCCACCTTTCATGGTGTCTTCGAACATTAACTCAGGGCTATCAGTAATTTTTTTAGCTTTTTGTTGATCAGTCCAAGCAGCGTTCATGCCACCTGCAGCCAACTTAGCATTACCGCCAATAACAGGCTCTTTCTCTATAAGAATGACTTTAGCACCACTGTCTGTTGCAGATATTGCAGCAGAGAAACCTGCGCCGCCAGAACCGACAACCACTACGTCAACAGTGTCGTGTGGGGCGCTAGCAAGAGCAGCCTGACGTTCTGATTTATCTTTGGCCAATTCAGCAATAGTAGGTTCGTCACGTAGCCATTTTTTAGCATAAGGCATGTTGAAATCGAAGCTGTGGCAAGAGTCACAGTACACCATCGATTTTTCGTGTGCGCTGTGGCATGAGGTACAGGCTACTTCGCCTGGGAAATGGGAAGCATGAGCATTGTAATGTTCATGTTTTGTGGTTTCAGCTACTTCAGCAAGTGTGCCATGGCAAGATACACATTGGGCATTTTCATAGGTTAAGCTGTCGTTTGACAGTTCACCATCTGGTGTATGACAGCTATCACACTCTTGGTTTTGTACATGGAATTCAGCTAAGTTATCAGCGGCAACAGCATTGCCCATTAGGCCTGCTGTGCCCATTAATGTAGCAATACAGACTGCAAGATTGATCTTTTTCATTTTTGCTCCCCCTTCTATACGTAATGACGGTTTATTCATTAACGATAGAAGCCTCTTATTGTTTTAGTTAGGCTGAAGTGAAACTGACTTCACTTCACTTTAAAAATACGGTCCAAATTAGCATCGAGTTGATCAGCTATTATTTTCGCTCAATGTAATCTTTGCCTAAGGGGGCGCAATCAACAACAAGATAACCAGAATAGAGGGCAGAAATGACAACTCAATCACAAGCCTAAAAATGCGCTATGCAAACATGCATAGCTATAAAGGGGTATATGCAATTTTGCATAGCTTATGTAGAGGTAGATCACATCGAGTTAACATCATAAGAAAACGTACATAATGATTTGCTAATTCGGGTAATGCTGCACAGTTTCAAGTGGAGAAAATAGGTAATATCGCGGCATGAAAACTCTATTGCTATTACTGATCATCATCACTATGCCTGTGCTCGCGCAAGACAGCATTGTCTTTGGCGTACACTCAAAAACAGCGCCATTAGAGTGGCGTAATAACGGTGTTGATCAAGGCTTTAATATTGAGTTGATGGATAGAATTGGCCAGCTGACCAATAAGCGCATTATTGTTCGCCGAAAGAGTTTTCAACAATTGGTAAAAGATGTTCATGATCCTGACAGCGATATCGATGTGATTACTGTGGTTAGCCCGGTGAACATGGATCGCAAGTTAGCTCAATCTGATCCTATATATGCAACCCATGCTAAAGCTTATACCTTGCAGGGTAAGGCGTTAATAAACAATTGGGCAGATCTTGTTGGTAAGCGGGTTGCTATTAAAAATGGTGCCTTTGTTGATGTGTTTTTATCTGACCATCTGCAAAATTTTGACCGCGTGGATGTTGATTTGTATGAAACCGGTTTTCAATTACTGATAAAAAACCAAGTCGACGTGGTTATTGCCGAGAGCTTTGTTGCGCGGCGTTTACTTCCGCTGTATCCATCGGTACGCAGTTCAAGTGATGCGTTAATTTATGGTGCGTTTAATTTTGTCGCGAATGAGACAAAAACCGAACTGATGTACCAAATTAACGAGGCGCTTAGGCAGTTAAAATTATCGGGCGAATACGACAAACTGGTTAATAAATGGTTTGGCACCGGGCGTGAAAAAGTTGATTTAACCTCTTCCGAAAAGCGCATGTTTGCCCTCGCAATTTTAGTGGCGATTATGTCTGCTATTGGGATGATTTTCACCGGATTTATAAGCGCTAGTTTACGCCGTCATACTAAAGCGCTCGATGCCGAATTAATTCAACGAAAGCGAATTGAAGTTGAAATATCTGAATTGTCACAACAGTTCCAATCCGTTCTCGATGGGCTTCCTAATGGCGTGACCATAGTAAACCAGGAACTCCAGCATTTATGGAGTAACGATAACAATATTCACCTGCTAGATTCAGATGGATTTTACTATGTCGACAACGATGTTTTTAAGCTTAAAGCCGCAGTATTGGAGGTGTTATCGACCCAAAAATCGCTTACTGCCGACATGCGGTATCAGCAGCAATTTTGGCAATTACAAATTCATCCCATTGCCAACAATCAGGTGGTGATTCTACTTGAAGAATCAACCGAGCAGCATCGATTACGCCAAGCTAATGAAGAAGCCAGTCGTTTAGCTTCATTGGGAGAGTTGTCTGCGGGAATTGCCCATGAAATCAATAATCCAACCGGCCTTATTGTGCATGCTGTATCACTATTTACCGCGGCCATGAAAGACTTAACGCCTGCCGCTAAGCACTATCAGAAACAAAATCCTTTCTGGCTTATTGCTGGGCTAAATCCAGACAT
Source organism: Shewanella sp. SR44-4 (assembly GCF_014163715.1). Taxonomy (NCBI): domain Bacteria; kingdom Pseudomonadati; phylum Pseudomonadota; class Gammaproteobacteria; order Alteromonadales; family Shewanellaceae; genus Shewanella; species Shewanella sp. SR44-4. The sequence continues at coordinate 24,485 of NZ_JACJDU010000009.1, forward strand.
TGCTATTGAAGAGTTACAGTATAGTTGTGGCTCTATAGAAGAGGGGGCTAAACGTATCAGTCGAATTGTTAATGACCTAAAACGTTACGCCATGCCGCATATTGCCGATCAATATACCCGAGTGAGCTTAAATGATGTGGTTCAAGTGGCCCAGCGCCTCACCGCGAATCAAACAAAATCTCATCAGATCAGCACCCTGCTATGTCAACCCAGCCCTAGCATTACAGGCGATGCTCAACAGTTACATCAGGTGTTAATTAACCTCATTCAAAATGCGTGTAATGCTTGCTCAACTCAGCCAGGGATAATAGTGATAGACACACATGTTGCAAACAATATGGCCATCTTGAGTATCCAAGATAATGGCTGCGGGATGGGCAGTGCCACATTAAAGCGTATTACCGAACCCTTTTTTACCACTAGGCGCAACGAAGGTGGTAGCGGCTTAGGGTTATCGGTGTGCAGTAAAATAATTAAAGAACATCAAGGCGAAATGCAGATTCAGTCTACCTTAGGCAAAGGCACGCAAATTCGACTTATTTTTGCATTAGCACAACAGGATTAGCCCATGAAACTAGCCAGAAATATTCTGTTAATCGACGACGAAGCAGCATGGTTACGCACACTCGCGATAACTCTGAACCGTCTAGTTCCCGAAGCTGAAATTGACACTTGTGTCGACAGTCGCCAGGTGAGTAGTCGCTTACAGGTTGGCGACTATGCGCTAGTGCTAGTCGATCTCACCATGCCATTTCACTCCGGTGAAGAGTTATTAGCGATGATCCGCAGTGATTTCCCTAACACTCGAGTCATTATAGTGACAGGGGTAAATGAGGTTGATACAGCAGTTCGTTGTATTAAAAATGGCGCTTATGACTACTTTATTAAAACAGACAATGTCGATGAACTTGCACGAACAGTTCGCCGTGCACTTGAAGTAGTCGGGCTTGAAAGAAACTACCTTTATATCAAAGAGAAATTTTTAAGCCGAACCTTAGATAACCCGCAAGCATTCAATAACATGTTAACTTGCGAGCCACAGCTATTAGATCAATTTCGCTATCTTGAAGCCGTATCGTGTAGCCCTGAACCCTTGTTAATTTATGGCGCCAGTGGAACCGGTAAAAGCGAGTTTGCTCAATCTTGCCATGCACTTTATAGCCCTAATGAACCCTTCGTTAGTATTAATCTTGCGGGTATTAGTTGCGAGTCATTTGAGCAAAAAATGTGTGGCCAACTGTATCATCACAATAATGGCGAGCTAGAAGCGGTTGCAGGTTTATTGCATCAAGTGGGCAGTGGGGTACTCTATCTTAACGACATTGGCACGCTACCACTGGATGCCCAAATTAAGTTATTAGCGCTGTTAGAAAGCAAACAATATTACCCTTTAGGTAGCGACACTGCCTATCCGGTAAAATGTAAGTTTGTGGTATCAACTCAAGATGATTTACTCAAACTTCATCAAGCAGGTAAGTTTAGGAGCGATCTACTCTATCGTTTACGGGCACATAAAATTAAATTACCGCTGTTAGCTGAGCGGCAGTTAGATATTGCTATGTTGATCAATCATTTCATCGCCCTTGCCGCAGCAGAAATGAATCTGCCTGCGCCGATTCAACCAAGCGACTTAGCGTCAAAACTCGCCAGTTACAACTTTCCCGGTAATCTACATGAACTTAAAGGAATGGTCTTTGATGCTGTAAGCCGCAGCGATGGCATAGCGCTTAACACCTCTGCTTTTATGGAAGCCATTAATGAACACAAGTCATTGACTGCAACGCCGCAAGACCGAATTATCTTTCCCAAACAACTGCCCACCATTGCACAGATGAACCAAGCGTTAATGGACGAAGCCATGAGCCGTACCGCTAATAACCAAACTGCAGCAGCGCAAATACTGGGTATCAGCCAAAGTGCATTAAGTAGGCGGCTTAAAGGACATTAGCGCAAAACAATGCCCGATATTAAGAGCCAAAGCCGTTTTGTGACCTTCTCGTGTATTCAATCGCGAATCGCTAAGTGATCTTTGCTGAGTTTTGCTAATGTGATCGGTTCGGTTGAATGACCATGCCACTATCACTAAAAAGTGGTCAATGTTCCAAACTCGTATTTCAATGAAAGTTTATCCCCACCTTAACCTCTCCTTAACCCGTCCATCAGTATGCTTGTTCCAATATTGTGTAATACACACGTTTGGAGGTGCAGTTGATGATGGTAAAACCGACCTTACGAAAGGCGATGCTGGCACTGATGGGCATAAGCCTGTTGGGCTGTAGCGCTGTCGATAATGTCAATTACGCCGACCGAGCCAGTCAAGCTGAGGCGGATACGAGTCAGCGTTTGATTGAGCCGTTATTGGCTGCATCAAATACTCAAGATGCGCCGATGCAATCTGTAGTTTGATTAACGGATTTAGATAAACCGTGCATTATAATGTGATGATAATTATATTATCATCAGGTGTTAACTTAATTCGATTGTACTGTAAGGTAATCGGCCTATAATGAGGGGTATCTTGACGCCGTACTAGGTTATGGGATCGCCGCAATGAAATACCGCACACATTTATTTTCTCTTCGTATCGGGCATGCACTCCGAGAGTCTTTAAAAGACGCTCCCTACAATGCCAATGCATTCGCTAAAGATTTATTAGCCGGCTTAACCGTTGGCATTATTGCCATTCCACTGGCAATGGCACTTGCAATTGCCATTGGGGTCGCGCCGCAATACGGGTTATATACTGCCATTATTGCTGGGTTTGTTATTCCGCTCACCGGTGGCTCGCGTTACAGCGTGTCTGGCCCTACCGCCGCGTTTGTGGTGATCCTTTATCCCATAGTGCATCAATATGGTTTGTCAGGGTTATTGCTTGCCAGCCTGTTATCCGGGTTAATGTTGATTATCATGGCGTTGTTTCGCTTAGGCCGTTTTATTCAATATATTCCCGAATCAGTCACGTTAGGGTTTACGGGTGGTATTGCTGTTGTTATCGCAGTATTACAAGTGAAGGATTTTTTTGGCTTAAGCATTAGCGAAATGCCAGAAAGTTTTGTCGGTAAGGTGGCTACCTTGGTTCAAGAAATACCAGGGTTTTCTGGGCCAACATTGCTGGTGGGATTAAGCACCTTAGTAGTGTTTATTCTGTGGCCTAAACTCAAGTTGGCGGTACCCGCACATCTTCCTGCCGTGGTTGTTGCGAGCATTGTGGCGCTGGTACTAAATCAACTCGGTTTTCATGTGGCGACAATTGGTTCTACGTTCAGCTTTACCTTAGCCGACGGCTCAATCGGGGCGGGCATTCCCTCTATGCTCCCTGACTTTGAATGGCCTTGGCTTCGCGCGCAATCCGGTGAAGTGCCATTGGTACTCACTTGGCAATTAGCCAGTGACCTATTGTCTGCCGCCTTTGCGATTGCCATGTTAGGCGCCATTGAATCGTTACTGTGTGCAGTGGTGTTAGACGGCATGTCAGGTAAAAAACACAGCGCCAATAGCGAATTACTTGGCCAAGGTATCGGTAATATTATCGCGCCATTTTTTGGCGGTATTACCGCGACTGCTGCTATTGCTCGTTCGGCAGCTAACTATAAGTCGGGCGCGGTAAGCCCAATCGCGGCCATGATCCATGCGGTGGTGGTATTAGTGTCTTTATTATCGCTCAGTACTGTTTTAGCTTATATCCCCATGGCGGGCATGTCGGCGCTGCTTATCATGGTGGCATGGAACATGAGCGAAGCGCCTAAGATTGTCCATCTGGTTAAAAAAGCCCCTGCCAGCGAAGTGTTAGTGTTGATGGTGTGTTTGTTACTGACTATATTCTTCGATATGGTGATTGCGATCAGTGCAGGAATCATTTTGGCATCGTTATTATTCATGAAGCAAGTGGCTGATATGACCAAGGTGCAAGACATTAGCGAGCAGAAGAAACACATTCATGTTGAATTACCGCCGCGTTGGAAAGTGTTTAAAATCAATGGACCATTATTTTTTGCTGCCGCCGACAGTGTCTTTGGCGAGTTGGCGCATTTGAGTGGCGACCAAGATGGGGTGGTGTTGTATTTTGATGGGGTATCGCTTTTAGATTCTGGTGGTGTCTCGGCGCTGTATAAGTTTATTGCTAAATGTAAGCATGATAATACTCGGGTATTGTTGGCCGATTTTCAATTTCAGCCACTTAAAACCTTGGCCAAAGCAGGCTTTAAGCCTGACGGCGTGCAGTGCGTGACGTATTCAACCTTGGCTGGTGCGCTAGACGATGTGGTGGCTGGAGTTTAAAACACCATAAAGGCTGACAAACCAGTATGGTGTTTTCGATAAACTAGCTGCGATAACGTTTTGTCAGTTATTGGGCTGGTTTAGCCACTTCAATATAATGCCAAGAGTCTGCAATGTGCAGCCTTGCTGAAGTCACACGTTTATTCCGCTCAACATTAATGTGGTTAGTTTGCTCTGACCACAACTCTTGCAGGGCGGTCATCTTAAGATAAAAACCGTCCATATTAGTGGTGATCGGCGTTTCCTGATAAACCCACAAATACTTGCCCTGTAACTCGGTGCCAACATAGGTCAGCGTTAACGGATGTTGCTGCTGATCCTGCATCGAAAACGTCGAAATAGCATAATAAGCAAACGCTTCACGGCCAACGGGATCGCCGATCAGATCGGTACTTTTATCGATCACTTGTTGGGCTGCGTGTTCAGCATCGTGTAAATAAAACCGATGCTGGACTTCTAGCATGCCGCTACGCTGATTAAATACAATACTGGTGTAAGCTTCTTTTTGCTGGTGGGCCGTGACATTGCCCGCCAGCAAACTTAACGCGATAGCCATGAATCCTGCATAAAATGATAGACGCATTATTTCTTCTTCACTTTTATTTCAGGCTCTTTCAGGGCTTCTTTATTGTCATGCATAATGTCGCGATACTTATTGCCCTTACGTTCTTCTTCTTTAAAGGCTTCAATGCGTGAGGGAATAATTTGTCTTGGGTAATAGTTGTTTTCAATATCGACATCGGCTGTTTCGCCGCGACGATCAACCACGGCAGACACTAAGATTTTGTCTTTGTCGGTGACAATGAGCTTACTGACTTCAAACGGTGAACGGCGCCAAATTTCTGCAGGTAGCACCAATGACTCGGTATCACCATTTTCAAACGTGAGTTCGAGTAAAATTGGCATCACTAAGCCACCTAAATTGGCAAAGTTAAACACATAATAGTTTTTATCTTCTTTGAGTGCGCGTGCGAGTGTTTGTTGCTCCCACGGGTCTAGCTCGGCGTGTTTTTTGTTGTACTTGTTGCGCTCTTTATTGGTCACGCTAAATTGATCATATTGGTCATGATAATCAACGTTATCTGAATTAAGTTCTACCCAGGTTTTTAGGCCACTTTGTTGGTTACGCTCAACCGAATAAGGCATGGGTTTGTCTTTATAATCTTGGCGACGACGATCAAAATCAATATCAGGATTATTGCTGTCTAAGCGCAGTTTATAAATGCGATCTATCGAGATATCAACATGATCTGTGGTGTAAAACCAGCCACGGAAAAACCAATCTAAGTCGACGCCAGAGGCTTCTTCCATGGTGCGGAAAAAGTCGCTTGGAGTAGGGCGCTTGTTCATCCAGCGACGGCTGTACTCTTGAAAGGCAAAATCGAATAGCTCACGGCCTAATACCACTTCACGTAAAATGTTGAGTGCCACAGCAGGTTTAATATAGGCGTTTGGACCAAGCTGTAACACGCTGTCTGACTGCGTCATCACCGGCACTTGCACATTAGACTTCATGTACTCAATAACGTCACTTGGCTCACGCCCCCACGGTAAATTAGGGTCCCATTCGCGGGTGGCTATGCCGTCTAAAAAGCTGTTTAAGCCTTCGTCCATCCACGTCCATTGGCGCTCGTCTGAGTTCACAATCATTGGGAAATAGTTATGGCCGACTTCGTGGATTACTACGCCGATTAAGAATTGTTTTTCCGACAAGGTATAAGTACGGCTTTCATCATCGTGCCAAATGGTGCGTGGACCATTAAAGCTGATCATCGGGTATTCCATGCCGCCAACAGGGCCGTTTACACTAATGGCCGCAGGGTAGGGATAATCGAAGGTAAAGCGCGAATAGACTTCAAGGGTGTGAATAACCGATGCAGTTGAATAACGCTGCCAAAGTTCTCCACCTTCTTTAGGATAAAACGACATCGCCATCACTTGTGGGTTCTGGCTGCCTTTTTGTTGGTAACCTTGAGCATCCCAAATAAATTTACGTGAAGATGCCCAAGCAAAGTCGCGTACGTTTTCAGCTTTAAAATGCCAGGTTTTATTGACTTTAGCAGTGCTTGACTCGTTAGTAATTGCTTCGTCTTCTGAGACAATAAATACAGGCTTTTTGGCTGTTTTAGCTTTATCTAAACGTTTGATTTGTTCAGGTGATAACACCTTTTGGCTGTTTTGTAATACGCCAGTGGCTGTGACGATGTGGTCGCTGGGTACGGTCATACTGACATCGTAATTACCAAACTCGAGGGTAAACTCGCCGCTGCCTAAAAACTCTTTATTGTGCCACGCTTCGTAGTCGGAATAGCTGGCAACTCGCGGAAACCACTGCGCCAATAAGAAGATGTCATTACCGCCTTTACGCTTGTCGTCAGGGAAGTGCTCGTAACCCGAACGCGCGCCAACGGCGTCTTCTTCTAAAATGTTATAGCCATAATTAATGTGTAACTGCGTCGATTTATTGTGGCTTAACGGGGTGGGTAAATCGACGCGCATTTGGGCGCCGACAATAGTGTATTTTAAAGGCTTATTATTAGTGTCAGTAACAGCCGCTATTTGATAACCCAAGTTATTGTCAGCTAAAAATTGTTGGCGACGAAGATCACCTAAACTGATTTTGGCAAAGGCATTATCACCGTAAGTGTTGTTAGCACTAACACTACCATCCACGCCATTAAATGCGGCGCTGCGTTCAGATATCGAATCTGATTTAAAACGATTTTGTTCTAGCTGTAACCATAGATATTTAAGCGTATACGGTGAGTTGTTGTGATAAGTAATCACTTGCTCGCCTTGAATGCGACGCTTTTTTTCATCCAGAGTGACATCGATTTTATAATCAACTTGTTGTTGCCAGTAGTCTTTACCTGGTTCGCCAGCAGCATTGCGGTAATCGTTTGGTGTTGGGAGGCTCTCTTCAAGTTGACGAAACTTGTCTACAAAATGACCTTTGCTTTGGACAATTTCAGAAGCCGAACTGGTAATAATAACTGAACTGGTTAATGCCAGTAACAGCAGCTGACGATACACGCGCATAAATACTCCTTTGACGTCAGCAAGCTGATGCCAATAATCCCAAAATGATGATTTGTTATATTTTTTGTTGGCGGAGTGTAACTAAATTGACCCTGTTATGCAGTGATTAGAGTGTTACGAAGTTTTGCACCTTGCTGATGCCAATTCCGTATGGCATAACAACAGCAAGCGAGATTAATTGAAGATAGGCAGGAATTTTTGCAGGTTTTTATGACGGGCCTCGTCAGAGGTCAGTTCAGGTAATATTTTGTATTTACTCATAATCTGCTGATATTCGCCATTGGCTTTTAGCATGTCGATGCCGTTAGCAAAGGTTACTGCATAAGCTTTATTGTGTGGATTAAAGCCAACATATAAAGGTACCGGTTTGCCTACAGTGCCAGCGTAGCGAAGTTGCTTGGTTAAGTTTAATTGACTCGCGGTGTACTCAATGACATTTTTGTTGTCGATGATGACCGAATGACGTCCTTTTACCAGCCGAATAATATTCATCGCTAATGGGTCTCTACCCGAGGCAAAGTAGGTATTAGGATGTGCAGCAAACCAAGCATCGAGCTCAACACCATAGTCATAACCAGTGACGATAGCAGCTTGTTGAGTGCTATTAAGGTCGGTAATCTGCTCAAATGTTTCATTACTATCAACAAGAGTATAAAAGTCATTGCTGTTATAGCCGACAATCACATCAGCATTAATCAATTGGTTTTCGGCAATGGCGTTCGGCGTCAATGCCAGTACAGCATCAATGTTGTTTCTTTGCAGTTCAATCAGTGCGCGTTTATAAGGAAGAATCTGAAATTCAATCGGTTGGCCTTGGATTTCAAAAGCGCGACTTGTGAGTTCTACAACGTAGCCTGTTTGGTTGTTGCAGATATAAGGACACCAAATATCAGATGCGATACGGATAGGTGTAGCATGGGCGTGAATACTGAAAATAGACAGTAAAACGAACAGGTACTTTAACAAGTATTTTGCTCCATGTGTTGAACGGGCGGGTATATTAATGGTTTAAAGAGTATAGGCAATCTTTTTTGATTAAAAAAAATACTACTTTATGTTTTGCTAACAAACATGCCGATTTTGTAAACAGGTAACCGGTGCCAGTAACAGGCTATTCATTATAGTTACATTTTAATAACAATTAACCAAGGTGATATTTTTATGGCAATTTTAAACAGAACATTTACCCATGTAGTGGTTGAGCAGCCTGGCGAACCCAGTGCGATGACCATGACTAAATCGACACTTGCGATGCCGACAGAAGGCCAGGTGACGATTAAGGTGCATGCCGCTGGAGTTAATGGGCCTGACATTAAACAGCGCGTTGGCGCTTATCCACCGCCAGCAGATGCCAGCCCGATTATCGGGCTAGAAGTGGCTGGTGAAATAGTTGCCGTGGCAGACGATGTTACCCAATGGAAAGTGGGTGATAAAGTGTGTGCCTTAGTGCCTGGTGGCGGCTATGCCGAGTTAGTGAATACTTACGCAGCACATTGTTTACCCATTCCTACCGGTTACAGTTTTGTACAAGCTGCCGCGTTGCCAGAAACCTTTTTTACCGTGTGGGGTAACTTGTTTATTCGTGGTGGACTTAACGCGGGTGAAACGGTGCTTATTCATGGCGGTTCTGGCGGTATCGGTACGACCGCAATTCAAATGGCGAGTCGTTTAGGCGCAACGGTATTTGCGACCTCTGGCAGTGCAGAGAAATGCCAATACTGTCTTGATCAAGGTGCTAGTGTAGCGATTAACTATAACGAGCAGCACTTTGTTGAGCCGATTTTAGAAGCAACAAATGGATTAGGCGTTAATGTCATTATGGATATTGCAGGTGGTGACTTTATTAACGAAAACCTCAAAGCGATTGCAACCGACGGACGTATGGTGTCGGTTGCCATGCAACGTGGTCCACAGGCAAACGTGGATATTTTCCGTATTATGGCTAAGCGAGTGATTTGGACAGGGTCAACGTTACGACCACAAAGCGTGGCGAATAAAGCCCTTATTGCTCAAGGTTTGGCAGAGTTCGTATGGCCGTTATTAAATAGCGGCAAAATGAGCATTCCAATTGATAGTGTGTTCCCATTCTCGCAAGTGGTGCAGGCACATGAACTAATGGAGTCGGGCACACACAAAGGCAAGATAGTGTTAGATCTACAAGCTGATCCTCGTTAAGTAAATGAATACCCTTATCAATACACATATTAATATTGTGGCTTTAATCAGCGATTTTTTTGATAAAAAACTTGAAGCTTGATGTTTTTAAGCTAAAGTCGTGATCACAAAGTGATTGGCCTGAAACGGGTTAATCACTTTTGTGAGGCGTTTATTTTGTGAGAAAAATGACGATAAAGTGTTAAAAATTGACGACAACCTACATTTTTATGCGATTACTCGAAAATTTCATCGTTTTAGGCATTGATTCTCAGAAATATTCTGTTTAAATACCCACACAAATACAGAACAGATAATCGTGGCGCAGTATGAAGATGTTATCTTCAATAATCCTGCATCATTTTTAGAATATGTGTTGATTAAGGGCGTTAGCATATATGTATAACACTGCAAAAAAACAACTTTGGTTTGGTGAATTAAGAACATCGAAAGGTAACACTATCGTCGTTCATGATAATCAATTGCCAGAAGCGTCACCAGGGCGCATTTTCATGTACAACACTATCCGTAATACGATTGTGGAGTACGTAGAAGACATCGTTAAAGTTAACTTACACGACTTAGACGAGCAACAAACAAAAGCCGCTATGGCTGAGTTTGGCGATGCTTGGAAGGTGGCACGTAGTGAGTTTATGGCAAAGCATCAGTTACGAATTGATTTATCAAAAGTACCCGATACAGCGCCACCGCGTAAGGCTAAACCGGCTCCAGAGCCAGATGAACCGATTAACGCCGATGATGACATTCCAGAATTTGATGATTCAGATGATGACAATGATAGCTTTGATGACATGGGTGATAGTGTAGACGATTAAACCTGCAGATAACATTGAGTCTCTGGCTCAGTGTATTGCGTGGTCTATGTTATTATCCTGCTTATATCTGCTATAGATTACTGACCATATAAGGAATAATTTATTATTCCTTATATGGTTTATTCTTTGTCGAAACTGTCGACAATAATCGCACCCATGGACGCGGGCATCGCGATTAAAATAATCCGTTTTAACGCTAAAATTGGGTCGGTGATTAATGGCAATTTATCTAATGCCAATAGCACAATGCTGACCACCAATAACGTTAATATATACGCTGCAATTACCCGCAACAAAAATGCTCGTCTACGCTTAACAATATTTGCCTGAAACACACTCTGATAAGCAAACAGAGTAATAAATGCCAGCGACAATACCACCACCAATACCAAATTTAATGCAGGCAAACTGGCCGACAATCTCCATGCTTCTTCAGAAAATGCAATCGGCACTGACAGGGCAAAAGCCCCAACAGCAATTTGACCAATATCTTCGGCATTAAAATTGGATTTTACTGGCTGATTATTCTGCATCAAACTGATATCGAGTGATGTGGTGATAAACCTTGCCAGGTGTTACCCACACATCGCCGGGCAAGTCAGGTTGATTCGGCGAGTCGGGTAGCATTTGCGGTTCAATACACACAGCTTGATGATCGCTTAATACTCGCTGCTTTTTGCCTACAGTGCCCTGCAAAAAGTTTGCGCCGTAAACCTGCACCCCAGGCTGGTTAGTATAAACCGTCATATTACGGCCGCTATTCGGGCTGGCTAAACAACCAAATCGTTGTAAATCTGCACCGGGATTATCTAACACATAGCAATGGTCAAAACCCTTGGTGGCTGCTAATGCTGGGCGCTCAGTTTGTACCGACATCGGCGTGGCTTTTGCCATGTCTAAATCGCTACCTGCGGTAGGTTGCATTGCGGTAGGTACGCCAACATCATTCATTGTGAGGTACTTTTTAGCATCCACTTGCAGCGTATGTTGCTTATTAGTGTCGCTGCGATTACCGTCTAAATTAAAGTAGCTGTGTTGGGTTAAACTAATGGGACAGGCTTTATCTGTGCTGGCCAGCATTTCAATGTACAAGTTATTACCCACTAAACGGTAATCGAGTTGCACAGTACAATTGCCCGGAAATCCCATGTCGCCGTCTGGGCTTGTTAAGGTTAAGCGAACGCCGTCACTTAAGGTACCGAGTTGCCACAATTTTCGATTAAAGCCCTCAACACCACCGTGCAAACAATTGCTCGCTTGATTTACGCTAAGTTGATATTGATGGCCATCATATTGGGTTTTACCATTGGCAATTCGATTGCTATAACGTCCTGCTATCGCGCCTAAATAGGCTTGTTGAGCCAGATAATCTTCGACATTGTCGCAGCCTAAGACGATATTTTTGCGTTCACCGTTACGATCTGGAGTCCATAATGATCGAATGATGCCGCCTAAACTTAATACTTCAAGTGCGATGATGCCATTATCAATTCTAACCCGTTCAATCTCACCACCACGGGGATCTTGCCAAGGTTCCAGCACACTAAAACGTACCATTTATGCCTCTCTAATCTGTAAATTGTTAACCGATGCGTCCTGCACCGCCACTTGCTGAACATAAGTATATTGTTGCTTCGATGCCAGTTTGCTTAAAATATTGGTTTTCAACCAGGTTAATCACCTCATCGGTGAGGTCATGATTAACCAGCGCCAATACGCAGCCATCGCTCATACGCACGCCGCCTTTCTCACCGATTAAAGTGGCAATCATACTCACTAAGGTGTCAATGTCGGCAGTGATAATGTCAAAATCATCGCGCATAGATGCTTGAGACTGTGCCATTAACTGACTAAAACGAGCAATATTGTTTTGTTGCAAAGCTCTGGCGGCATTACTCGTACGTTGATTTTCGGTGATGATATGGCGCGCTCGGCGAAATTGGACATCGCTGAGTAAGTCTTTATCTGCTGTGAGTAAGCTTAATGATAAATCACGCAGAGAATCGAGACCAAGTAACTTGGTTATCTGATTACACTCTTGCTTGCGTTGTTCAAATTGTTGGGTAAAACCATGACGGTCTTGTTTTAAGTCGATTACGATTAAGCTGAGTTCTTCAGGTAATAGCACTGATTCGCTTTCTAATTCTAAGCAATCAATTAATAAGGCGTGATCAGGCTCTGCCATCGCGCTAATGATTTGGTCCATCATGCCGCAATCTAACAGCATAAATTGGCTTTCGCCACGCTGAGCCAATTGGGCAATAGCGATAGGTGATAAGTTTAGCTGGCTGGCATAACTGATAGCAGTACCAAAAGCGATTTCAAGCGCTGCCGACGATGATAAACCTGCTCCCAGCGGCACGTCACCCACAATGGCTAAGTCTAAGCCTTTGGCTCGTAACCCCGATTGGTTCATGGCGGCGGTAACGCCTTTTAGATAGTGGCTCCAATCATCGCCTGCAGCAACGGGGCCTTCTTCACCAAAGTGCCATTGCTTAATTTCCCCAGGAAACGCCGTTGTCACAGCGCGAAATAAATTATCATCGCGATGCTTAACAGCAATAACAGTATGAAAATTAATTGCGGCGGGTAATGCGAGGCCTTCGTTATAGTCGGTATGCTCGCCCATAATGTTAACTCGCCCGGGCGCCTGGTATAAATCATCTGGCTTGGTGCCAAATGTACGAACAAATAATTTAGTCGCGCGTTGAGCAGGGTTTGACATACTTCAAAAAATCCAACAAAGGGTGACATGGAAAGACTTGTTACTTGAGTTATAGCATGACTTAACCGTGTCTGTAACTGAGATTTTTTTATCTGAAGCAAAATTGAAAATATGCGGTAGTAAACAAAAACGCCTAGAGAGTTATCTAGGCGTTTGCAATTGTTGATTAGTTTTATGATGGCAACTCAGATGTCGTTTCATTTATTGCCGATTGATTTGGCTTATCACTACTAGCAGCAACTGAACTTGGAACCAGTTCTGGCGGTGAATCGAGTAGCTCTTTGATCACATGGTCTACAAAACCGGCACCTGCAGCTTCATACAAGTTATACACAGTATTAACACCAGACTCTTTTAATGACTCGGCATCTTCAGCGTATTGCACAATCGCGCTGATTTTTCCCTCGTAATTAAGCTTTTGCAGTTGTTGCACTGCAAACAAATTACCCGCGTGATGTGGCATTGCCAATAGTACTAACTCTAAGTGTGGCGCCCGTTCAAGCTTGACCCAAAAGTCAGTATCGCTAGCGTCACCTTGCACAACATTACGGCCTTCATTTCGATGAAAATCAACCAATTCTTGTTTGTGTTCAATCCCTAAAATTTCGCCGGTGTATTTGGCGCGTAATTCATCATATGCTCCAGAACCAATACGGCCCATCCCCAAGATCAAAAAGCGTGGATTACCAATACGGATTTGTCTGTCTTCTGGGTGTAATGGGTGGCGTTCGAGTTTGGTTAATTTAGACTGGAAACGCTGATAAATATTACTGACGTTATTATTAAACGGCGCTGCAAATAAAAAACTAATACTTAATGCCACAGCAATAATGATCAGCCATTCTGGTGGTAACCAACCTTTGTGTGCCGCGACTGCTGCTACGATTAAACCAAACTCACTGTAGTTACCTAAGTTAAACGAGGCGAGCAGCGAGGTTCGCGACCGCAGCTTAAAGCGAGTTAGCAGATAGACAAACATCAAAATTTTCACTGGAATTAGCGCAACTAAAATCGCCGCTAAACCAATATCGGCTAAGGTCGGCAATCCATTTAACCCAATAGTTAAGAAAAATGCGACTAAAAATAACTCTTTAAAGAAATAAATAGATTTGGCTAATTCAGATGATTTAGCATGCCCAGCGAGTAAAATACCCACAATCAATGCGCCTAAATCGGGTTTTAAACCGACGGCTTCAAATAACCATGCCCCCACCACTAATGCCATAACAAGGCCAAACAATACCAACATTTCGCCGTGGCCGACCCGATCAAATATTTTATAAATAAGCGGTCTTGCTAGCGGTAGTAATAACAATGCAAATGCCCAAACCGACGGGATGTTACCTTTAGAAATGGTTAAAAATATCACCGCGAAGATGTCTTGCATAATCAAGATACCAATCGCGACTCGGCCATAAAGCGACTGCATATCACCGCTATCTTCAAGCACTTTTACCGCAAATACGGTACTGGAAAAACTTAATGCAAAGGAAATTAGCATCAGTTGATTGAAGCTGTATCCGTCGAGCTGTTCAATGCCTAAAAAGCCCAATAACTTCAGCACTGGCACAAAAAATAGAATCGAACCAATTAAATGTAAGCTTGAACCCGCCCATACTTCGGCTTTAAACAGGCTTTTAAGGTCAAGTTTGAGACCAATAGAAAACAACAATAAGGTGACACCTAAGTCAGCAAGTTGCTGCAAAATAGGTAAGCTAGTGTCTTCAATGCCTAAGGTGAACAATACAAAACCAGCAGCAAGATAACCAATCAGCGGCGGTAAACCCACTCGGCTGACCAGCATTCCGCAAAGTAGGGTGATAATCAGGATAGCGGGTTCCATAAAGCGCCTTGAATGAGGGATACAAAATCTTATTGTATAAGAAAAAAGTTAACTTTCGATGACTTTAATAGCCTAAAAGCAAAAAACAGCATCTTTAGTGGCTAAAGATGCTGATTCACTGCATGTTTTTATATGCTGGTTTGGCTATTAAATTTGGCTATTTAGCTAAAATAGTCAAGGTGATAGTTAGCGTAATAGCCTGTTGAATATAAAGGGTTCAGATAACAAAAAATAGCGTTAGCAAACGCATTATCAATAGCATAAAAAGCAATTATTGCTAATCGATGGTTATCAAATTTATCCAACTTATTGCAATGTTTTTGCTACCCCTCTTTTATCCTAATCCACCCAGCACAACCTGTTGGATAATCATCATAACAAATAACACTAAGCTAATGCCTTGCCAAAATTTAACGGGTTCGCGGTCGATTAAGGGCGGTTTTGTTTGTGTTAAAAATACCTTACTGGGTTGGCGCAAGTCGGCAATAAATTCAGATAATACTTGAGGGCGGTGTAAGGGATTAATTTTTAATGCGCGTTGTAGGGCGTAGTCTACCCAATGTGGAGTGTTGGAGTTATCATCGATTAAAGTTCGGTAAATTAGTTTTCGTTGTGCAGCAATGCTGGTCGCTTGAGCTATCTTTGCGCTATAAGGGAATTTTCCAGATAGCATTTGATAGGTGATAACGGCCAAAGAATAAATATCAGACTGCTGTGTACCAACCTTACCTAAAAAATACTCAGGCGCAGAAAAGCGAATTGTGCCACGCATAGTTTCTTCTGTCGCAATATCAGTAACACCTGCTATGAAGGTCGAACCAAAATCAATAATTTTCACCGTATTAGATTTATCGATCATTATATTGTTTGGTCGCAAATCCTGGTGAATCATTTCTTGTCGATGAAAAGCCTGCAATCCCTTGGCAACTTGTTCAATAATGGCACGTACTTGTTCTAATGTGGGTTTAGGATTGTCTAACATCCATTGATTGAGCGAACAGCCTTCAATATATTCAGAAACAAGGTATAAATAATTACGTTTACGTTTAGGGATAATGGCTTTAGCAACATGGGGATTATTAATTCGTTTTGCTATCCACTCTTCAAGCATAAAACGTTCAAGGTAGTCATTATCATTACAGCCCTCTGTTGAGGGGGTTTTAATCACCACCGTTTGTTGGCTGTCATTATCCCTGGCCAAAAAAACATGACTCCGACTGCTAATATAAATTTCTCGTAGAATATCGTAACCATCAAATACCATCCTTGGTGCTAGTCTTGGCGGCAAAGGCAAGCTAGTCATTTGATGTACTTCATTTAGCTGGTAATCAGGTACATGGTCCACACGCACTATTTGAATGCTTAAGTTGTCATTACTGCCTAAATCTAGCGCTTGTTGAATAATGTTATGAGCGGCAATGTCTAAAGAGTCTGCGGTCGCTATTTGTTGGGTTATTTGCAATCCATTAATAAACTCATAAACACCATCGGTTGCTAAAACGAAAATATCGCCTTGTTCAATAGTGTGGTGTTGGTAATCAATTTCTAAGGTTTGCTCTATGCCAAGGGCACGGGTTAAGTAGGTCACATCTGTTGATAAAATGCGTCGATGATCTTCTGTTAACTGTTCGAGTTGCTGGTCTACTACGCTATAAACGCGTGTATCACCAGAATGAAAAATATGAGCAGAGTTAGATTTAAGGACTAAAGCACTAAAGGTACAAACATAACCTTTATCTTTATCAAAGCGGTACGAGCTATTACGTGTTTGGGCACAAAGCCAAGAATTAATCGATTGTACAACTTTTTGTACCGAGGATTTGACCGACCAAGAATCAGAGGTGCAATAATAATCTTCGAGAAAACAGGATACCGCGGCTTCACTTGCAACTTGACTCACCTTACTTGAACTTATGCCATCAGCCATCGCTAACACAATGCCTTTAGCGCTGAGTAGCGGTTCTTTAGGCACAATACTACCGATGAAATCCTGATTAACAGCTTTTATGCCTTTATTTGTTGCACCGCCAATACTGACGCTAAGCGGTTCACTCATTGTGGTATTTCCTAAGAGTTTAGTCAGCCAATAAAAATGACTTCACAATCAGCATTGTGAAGTCTTAAATCATGGCTGTAAATTTGCCTAACTAATCTTACGTTCAGGTGATGTTTTCACATGTGTGAAGTATAACGGCAAGCCAACCAAACATAGACCACCGACTAAATTGCCTAGTGCAGTTGGCAATTCATTCCATAACAAATAATCAGTAACAGTAAAGTCACCGCCCATGATCATAGAGAATGGAAATAAGAACATGTTGACAATGGAATGCTCAAAACCCATATAGAAGAACAACATAACAGGCATCCACATGGCCGCCATTTTGCTGCCAGCAGAGGTTGAAATCATCGCACCAACAACCCCCATAGAAACCATCCAGTTACACAACATGCCGCGAATAAAAATAGTTATCCAACCCATTAAACCATGTGATTGATAGCCTAAGGTTCGCGATTCACCTATTGTGCTCACCTTTGCAGCTATTGCACCACCATCAGTGGAATAACCATAGGTTAAGATAAAGGACATAAAGAAGGCGGTCATTAGAGCACCGGCAAAATTACCAACAAAAACTAAGCCCCAATTGCGCATAACGCCAGCAAAGGTGACACCTGGACGCTTATCTATAAGCGCTAAAGGGACTAAGGTGAATACTCCCGTTAATAAGTCAAACTTCATTAGGTATAACATAATGAAGCCCACTGGGAATAAAATTGCCCCAGCTAAAGGGCTATCGGTTTTTACGGCCACCGTAATGGCAAATATTGCAGCAAGACCTAAAATAGCGCCCGCCATAAAGGCTCGAATTAACGTATCTTTTGTCGACATGTAAACTTTTTGTTCACCAGCATCGACCATCTTGGTCACAAATTCACTAGGTTCTATATAAGCCATAAATTTTCCTGGTAATTAAAGTTAAAGGTTGATTAGGTATTAAGTTAACATTACTTTTGTAGTAGCAAAAACAGCGCCAGATAAGTAAGTAATTGTTTATATTTGTATTGTTTAAAAAGTGTGTAGCCAATTGTTGTAAACTAATGTGTCTTTTGCACCATGAGTGATCACCACGCTTTGTAAGGTAAAAATTTACCGTTTAAGGTTAAAATTACGCGGTCGCCCTTAGGGTTTTCTTCTTTATCTACCGACATGGAGAAATCGATAGCACTCATAATTCCGTCACCAAATTTTTCTTGAATCACTTCTTTTAGGGTATCTCCATAAACACCCACCACTTCGTATAATCGATAAATGAGTGGATCTTGTGGAATAGCTTGGTCCCATTCTTTTGTTGGGTACTCCATCAATATTTTTTTTGCTTCAATGGGCAAACCAATAAACTCAACCAGTTTTGTCGCACACTCTTCAGAACAACTGTTCATACCTAAGCAAGCTGATGTTGCCCAAACCATTGACATGCCAACGGCGTCAGCAATGCTTTCCCAGGTGAGATCTTTTTCTTTTTTAATGGCAAATATAGCTTCGGTCACATCTAGTTTATTCATGTCTTTCTCCACGTTAGTTAATACCAATCAATTTTGAATTTCCGGATGAATCTGTGCGCTGAATTGGTGCGAATATACTGAGTAGTGCACAATTAAGACGAGTTAATGATTCTGGTTAATTCGATTTGTATTTAACATTGCGAGAACTATGCCAATCAATTTGTTTTTTTAATGCATTGTAATTTAATGATTTTTTATTTTTACTACTATTTACGTGATAACGATTTTTCGTTGATAACGATTTGTCGTTGCAGTTGTAACGATTTTTCGTGGTATGGCGCGATTATTGTATTCAGTCATCACTCCTGATTGTGAATGATTAAAATACAAAAAGAAGTTGTTATGTTAAATAACCTGTTTCTGAATGCCCCAAGTGCAATGATATTAGTTGATCCATTAAATAATAAAGTGCTGCAAGCCAATCTGCAGGCGATATCTTTATTTACGTTAAATAAAGGCAATTTATCTGATTATGCTGCAACAGAACTTTTTCCAAAGTGTGTTGATAAGCTTATTAATTTTACTCAAGAAATATTGGATCATGGCGCTGCTTGGTCGAGCGAATTAAGTATTCTTATCGAAAATGAAGTAACGTATTTAGATGTTGATGCGGTAAAAATAGAAGACAATATTTTACTAAATTGTCAAAATAGCAAGGTGACATTTGCCCGTCATTATCAGTCTATATGCGAAGCAAACTATCGAGCAGGTTTTGACCATTGGAATAAAAATGAAACCATTTTCGAAGAAATAGAAAGACAAAATCAGCTATTGTTAAAAGCAGTAGGAGATGGCATTTATGGCGTAGACGCTCAAGGTAATACGACTTTTGTGAATGAAGCCGCCGAAAAAATATTAGGCTGGGGTAAATCAGAATTAACCGGTAAAAATATGCATCAGGTTATTCACCATTCCCACCTTGATGGCAGCCAATACCATGCACAAGATTGCCCCATTTATGCTGCTTTTAATGATGGAGCGATACACAGTGTTGATATCGAATTTTTTTGGACTAAAGCGGGAACAGCCATCCCGGTTGAATATACCAGCACACCGTTGACTGATAATGGCCGATTAATTGGCGCAGTTGTTGTTTTTCGTGATATTACCGAACGTAAGAAAATTCAAAATGAATTGATCAATGCATTGGAACAAGTTGATGCACTAAAGCGGCGCCTAGAAATGGAAAAAGCCTATTTATTAGAAGAGCTTAATGCTGATTTTAATCATCATCAAATTATTGGACAAAGTACCAAAGTAAAACACATGGTGCATCAAATTGAGTTGGTGGGCCCTACCAATGCTAACGTATTAATTATTGGAGAATCCGGTACAGGTAAAGAATTGATTGCCCGTGCATTGCATGAAGTCAGCGCACGTAAAGCGAGGCCATTAATTAGAGTCAATTGTGCTGCCATTCCTGCTGAACTATTTGAGAGTGAATTTTTTGGACATGTTAAAGGGGCTTTCTCAGGGGCAATATCAGATAGAGTCGGCCGTTTTGAACTTGCTGATGGCGCCACTATATTTTTAGATGAAGTCGGTGAAATTCCATTACAACTGCAAGGCAAGTTATTAAGAGTATTACAAGAACAACAATTTGAACGAGTGGGCGAGTCGATAACACGTAATGTGGATATTAGAGTGATATCGGCAACCAATAAAGATTTAAAAAAACTAGTAGAGCAAAACAAATTCCGAGAAGATTTATACTACCGACTAAACGTTATCCCACTGCAGTCACCGCCTTTACGTGAACGTATTGATGACTTACCTTTACTCGTAAAGCATTTTCTCGATAAAGTCTGTCGACGTGTAAACCAACCACAACCAACAATCACGTTAGGTCAAATGCAAATTTTGCAGCAATATACTTGGCCCGGCAATATACGAGAACTCGAAAACATTATTGAGCGACAAATTATTTTAGCCAATAGTGACAAAGTTAATTTTGATTTTTTAATTACTCAAAGTACCGCTCTAACAGTCAACAGCAAAAGATCCCTAATTCATAACACAAGTGATAATACTGCTATTAACTCACCTAACCAATCGCAGTTATTCAGTGCCCAACAACATAAGTTGATGGAAAAGCAGAATTTAGTGAACGCGTTAATTCACTGCAAAGGCAAAATATATGCTAATGATGGCGCGGCTCAACTATTAGGGTTAAAACCAACAACATTAACATCAAAATTAAAACGCTATGACATTAATCGACAAAACTATATTGGCTAATTAAGCTCATTAATCAAAGGCTGATTTATTATCTTTAATGTATTCAATGTCGATTTTATTTAGGTTGTCTTTGGTTGTTGGTTTTGATGGGGGAGAGCCTAAAAATATCGCTATTTGAATAGAGTGGTGCATGAGAGTACGTAATCAGATTACTGCAATACGCGGACGGCATTAGCGGACTATATCAGGCCGCTAATGCCTTGGTTTACGTTACTTTGCTAACAGTATATCTAAATGAGCAGCAAAGTCTTTTGGTCCCATAAAGCCGGTAACCCGCAAGTCTTCACGCTGCTCACCGTCGCTATTAAACATTAATAATGTCGGTAAACCTAACACGCCATAATGTTCTAAAAGGGTGATATCAATGTCATCGCTGGCAGTCACGTCAGCTTGCAATAACACCATTTGGTTCATACGCGTTTCCACGTCGGCATTTTTAAAGGTAATGGCTTCAAATTCTTTACAGGCCACACACCAGTCGGCGTATAAATCTAACATCACCGTTTTACCGCTAATACTGGCTTTATCCAATTCAACTTCTAAGTCTTCCAGCGACTTAATACGGATAAAGTGATTGGCTTCGATGTTGGTTTTGCCATCAATACTGGTTTGGGTCATATTTGAGGATTGATGACCAAAGCTGCTCATCAATGCTTGGAAACCATATGAGAAACTTGCCATCAAAGCCAGTAATAACAACACCCCACGGGTGCTTTGTTTCCAGTTAAATGCTGACAACCTATTTTGATGCATTAAGTAAGCGATTAAGCTTATTGCCCATACTGACCAAAGTAAATCGGACACTAAACCAGGCCAAATACGACCAATCATTACAATAGAAACTGAAATCAACAAGAAGCCAAAGATGGTTTTAATAATGTCCATCCACGCTCCTGCGCGCGGTAAGATTTTGCCACCCGAAGTCCCAATCACTAATAACGGTAAACCCATGCCCATGCTGAGTACATACAGTGCTAAAAAGCCTTGCAGTAAGTCGCCAGACTGTGCCACGTAAATCAGCACGCCAGATAACGGCGCCGTGGTACAAGGCGAAGCGACTAAACCTGAAATCACCCCCATCATAAACACACCAATAAGGTTGCCACCTTTTTGATTGTTCGACATCGAGTTCATTTTTTCTTGCCACTTCGATGGCAGCTTTAAATCGTACATGCCAAACATCGATAAGCTCAGCAGCACAAACATCACCGCCAAGAAAATCAAAATAGCAGGGTGTTGTAATGCCGCTTGAAACTTAAGTCCGGCAGAGGCAACCACTAATCCTAATAATGAATAGGTAATGGCCATGCCTTGCACGTAGGCCATTGATAGGGTGAAGGCTTTAGCGGTAGAGAGTTTCTTGCCTTGACCAACAATAATGCCCGACAAAATAGGGTACATCGGAAACACACACGGTGTTAATGCTAAGCCAATACCTAAACCAAAGAAAATAACTAAAGTCCATAATAGGCTATCGTTTTGGAGCATTTGGTTTAACGTGTCTTGCTGAGTAATCGGTGCCGCTGGTGCATCGGTTGCCGTTGTTGATGCTTGCGTATCATCAGGTGCGCCAATCACTTTTTTACTGCTTAACGTGCCGTCATTTGCTTCAATCGCTGCTAACGTTACATCGTGCTTGGTTGGCGGATAACACAAGGTACCTTCTGCACAACCCATAAAGGTGACATGAAATACCGCATCGGCTTGCGCTTCTTTAAACGCAATAGGGATTTCAACAAACGAGTAAAACACCTCTTGGTCGCCAAAGTATTCGTCATGATGGTTTTTACCATGAGGTAATTCAATATCACCAATCACCGCACCGTCGACCGAAAACTGCAGCTTGTCGCGATATAAATAATAGCCCTCTGCAATCACAAAATTGATTTTGAGCTGATTACCTTGTTGTTGGTAATCAAACACAAAAGCATCGTTAACCTTCATTAACTCAGGTTCGCTGCTTAAAAAGCTAAATTTATTACTCAACACATTAGCGCTGTGTGCTGCTGGCGCGAGTATCATTGATGACATCATTAACAATGATGTCAGGCATATGGCGACGAGTTTTTTCATGATGGTGAGTTGTCTTTTATCCATTGTAAATAAGGGCCAAAACCACCGGTAATTGGAGTGGCAATGAATTCTGGTACTTCATAAGGATGCATTGTGATCACGAGCTGTTCAATTGCATGGTAATCAATTGCCATGCATTTTATCTGTATTGGCACTTCGTGTGACTGACAAATGTTATTGTCCCAATAATAAATTGACTCAACGGCTTGGCCTATTTGTACACATGCCGCTAACTTTGCCTCTACTAATGCAGTCGCAATACTGGCTGCAATGTCAGCATCTGGGCAAGTGGTTAATATAAGTAGCAGTTCAGGTTTATACATAAGTTGTCTTAAAGTTTACTTAAGCTAATGCTGTTATCATGCACAAGGTCATCACAGTACGCTTTTTTAAACGCATTTTCATTAAACTGAGGTGATATTCGTGACGCGTCTTGAAAAGAGACCCGTTCACCCCCATTTAAGTTTCATCGGCAACAGTTTTTTTACAGGTCGCCACTCTGTTATCTTATAAGTCGTCACTCTATCAAAAAGCGATCCTTAGAGGCCAATATGTTTTTTATTTTATTGTTAATATTTGTTTTAATACCGGTTATTGAACTCAATGTACTCATTGAAGTTGCCAGCTCAATTGGTTCATGGACCACAGTCGCGTTAGTGTTATTTACCGCGGTTGTTGGAGTGTCATTGGTACGCAGCCAAGGCCTAAGTACTTTAATGAGCGTGCAACAAAAATTAGCCCGAGGTGAAGCACCAGGGCAAGAAATTGTTGAAGGTATGATGTTGGCTGCCGCTGGGGTGTTATTGCTTATTCCTGGTTTTGTTACCGACTTTATTGGCTTAATTTTATTAACCCCATTTACCCGCGCTCCTATCGCGGCGTTTTTATATAAACGTATGCAACTTCGTGTTGTGGCTAATGGTGGTATTCCCCCTGGCTTTGGTGGCGGACAAAGTCCTTTTGGACAGTCCGGTCCATTTGCAGGGCAAAAGCCATTTGATCAACAGGGCAACACTTTCGACGGTGATTTTGAACATAAAAATGATCGTCCACGTAGCCATCAAATTGAAGTAGTTGATCTTGATGATGACATTAACAATGATCGTGATGATGACATTAAAGATAAGCGCCATGACGACAATCGCGACGATATTATAGATGTAGAGCCTATTAAGCCCAAAGATGACGACAAGCCGTCTTAATACGCACCATTTATGACACCATCTTAATACACATTATGGTAATACCAGCTTATTTAACAAGACCAAGTTTGATCTGTGATTTGCCGTGATGTGTAGAGCGTGTTTTGTTAAGCGCCGCGTTTAGTGCTTGATCAAATATAACGTAAACAGCCGACTAATGCAGATGCATTACTTGGCTGTTTTTGTTTTTGCGCCTGTCTCGGAATTGGCTTGCCGCTGGAGTTGCTTATCTTGCTGAGCACCAAACCAAAATGCACTGATGATACTTAATCCCCAGTTGGCTAAAAATATCCAAGTGAGTATCGGCATGGTTGAGCTACTGTCGATGGCAACGTTGGATACCGCAGCATAAATGGAGGTTAAATCGTTGCCGATATTGCCTGCTAAAATTTGCTCCGCAATCACTTGTGCACGGCTAATAATTTGATCCATTATCACCAAAATACACACCATACTGACACTGATAAATCCCCAGCCGAGTAGCTTTTTACCCAACCAAATCTGGCCACTGCCAGGGCAAACAATGCCAGAGAGCATGGCGGCGTAAATGGATTTTTTCATGTTAAACCAAGATTTATTGCAAGTAATATAGTGTTATTAATCGACTGACACAGATTAAAAAGCAAGTGTGGCTGCCATTATTAACACAGTTTAATATTCGCCAAGGCGAGAGGTTGGTTTATTAGTGTCGTCTTGCTCGCCGTCAGTGGCTAATGAGTTATCTGAACAAGGCACCGTGTGCTTAATCTCTTTTGGCTCACTAATTTGAGTAGCCAGGTAATAACAAGCTATCCCCATCAATGTATTCGCAATGGGTAACGCCAATAAAATCCCTTTCACTCCGCCAACATACGAGCCTAGCGCCGCCAGCGGTAACATTAATAACATTAAGCGGCACAAGTTAATCACCAGTGAACTCAACGGCCTATGGTAAGCGTTTAAGCTAGTGGCAACCATAATAACAATGGCAAGTGGCCCATAAGAGGCAGGCAACACCATAATATAAAAACTCAGCCACTCTATAACCAGTGGGTCGTGAGTAAACAGTCTTGCGATAGGTTCGGCATAAAAATACAGCGGAATAAACAAGATTGTTTGAAATACAAAAGCAAATCGCAACGACATCAATAAGGCTTTTTTGGCGCGTTCAGGTTGGCTGGCACCTAGGTTTTGGGCAATAAACGGCATTAAACTCGACGACAGCGCCATCACCACAATCAATAATACCGACTCAAGCCTAATTCCGGCGCCAAAGGCAGCCACACCCGCATGATCAATCCGTGCCAACATGGCCATTATAATGCCGTTGGCAATAGGATTTATTACATTCATTAACGCCGCTGGGCGGGCGATATGGGATAAGACTTTCCAATGTAAAATTAATCGACCCACATCAAACTCAGCAAACTGAACCAGTTTACGTTTGACAATAATCAAGTGGCCAGCAAATGACATTGCCACTACCCAAGAGAGTGTGGTCGCAATAGCAGCGCCTTGAATTTCTAAACGCGGAAAAGGGCCAATGCCGAAGATAAGTAACGGGTCGAGAACCAGGTTTATAATGGCGGCCAGCATCATAATTTTAGCCGGCGAGTGAGTGTCACCTGTGGCACGTAATGCTTGATTACCCACCATTAATAGCACCAAGGCAGGCGCACCTAAATACCAGTACCACATGTAGTCATTAATTAATGGCAAGCTGGCACCGTTAGCACCAAGCAAACTAAAAATAGGTTCAATAAACACACAGCCGAGTATCGACAAGCCCCAAATAATAAGCAGTGTCATGCACAAGGCATCAAATAAAAACACTCTGGATTCGGGCGCATGCCCAGATCCAATCAAACGACCAAGATTGGTAGACACACCCGCGCCAATGCCAATGCCGATACTGGTAATCACTAAGGTTACCGGAAACGTAAAGCTCACTGCTGCCAGTGCATCTGTACCCAACTGGCTAATAAAAAAAATGTCCACCAGACTGCCACCTAGAATGGTCATAATCCCAATCAGGTTAGGCAAAGTCATGTTAAGCAGTACACGACCAATAGGTGCGCTGAGCAACCCGTGTCTGTCTTTCATCTATTCTCAAACGTTTGGTGTTTCAAAGGAGCCGAATTCTATCAGGATTAGCATTGCTTTAATAAAACAGACGTAAAAAAAGTGCAATTATTTTTAAAATTCCCCTTGGATCTGTGACCAGTCACCCCCATATCACATGCATCAAGGGGGAAACCCTTATTTGTTAGTCAATAGCCTCGCTTTTTGGGCATCAAATCATTAGGAGAGTTCATAGATGAATATTCGTCCATTACATGACCGCGTTATCGTTAAACGCTTAGAAGTTGAATCTAAATCTGCAGGCGGTATCGTGCTTACAGGCAGCGCAGCAGAAAAATCAACTCGCGGTAAAATCCTTGCAGTAGGCAACGGTCGTATCTCAGAAAATGGCACAGTTACACCACTTGACGTTAAAGTGGGCGACGTAGTGATCTTCAATGAAGGTTACGGCGTGAAGAAAGAAAAAATTGACGGTGAAGAAGTGTTAATCCTGTCAGAAGCTGACCTGATGGCAGTCGTAGGCTAAGCCTCACGCATCAATCGACTTTCCAATTAATCATTAAATTTAAAGGAACATCAAAAAATGGCAGCAAAAGAAGTCTTATTTGGTAACGACGCACGCGTAAAAATGCTTGCAGGCGTTAACATCCTAGCCAACGCAGTTAAAGTAACCTTAGGCCCTAAAGGTCGTAACGTTGTTTTAGATAAAAGCTTTGGTTCGCCAATGATCACCAAAGATGGTGTGTCAGTTGCTAAAGAAATCGAACTAACAGACAAGTTCGAAAACATGGGCGCACAAATGGTTAAAGAAGTTGCTTCTAAAGCCAATGATGCTGCCGGTGACGGTACCACTACTGCAACAGTATTAGCACAAGCTATTGTTGTTGAAGGCCTAAAAGCAGTTGCAGCGGGTATGAACCCAATGGACCTTAAGCGCGGTATCGACAAAGCCGTTATCGCAGCCGTTGCTGAACTTAAACTACTTTCTCAAGAATGTTCAGACACTAAAGCGATTGCTCAAGTAGGTACAATTTCTGCTAACTCTGACGAGTCAATCGGCGACATCATTGCAACCGCAATGGAAAAAGTCGGTAAAGAAGGCGTTATCACCGTTGAAGAAGGCCAAGCGCTTGAAAACGAATTAGACGTTGTTGAAGGTATGCAGTTTGACCGTGGTTACTTATCACCATACTTCATCAACAAGCCAGAAACTGGCAGCATTGAATTAGACAGCCCATTCATTTTATTAGTAGACAAAAAAGTTTCTAATATCCGTGAATTGTTGCCAATCCTTGAAGGTCTAGCTAAAACAGGTAAGCCATTGCTTATCGTCGCAGAAGACGTTGAAGGCGAAGCTTTAGCGACACTCGTTGTGAACAACATGCGTGGCATCGTTAAAGTGGCTGCTGTTAAAGCTCCTGGTTTTGGCGACCGTCGTAAAGCAATGCTTCAAGACGTTGCTATCCTAACTGGCGGTACTGTTATCGCTGAAGAAATCGGTCTAGAACTTGAAAAAGCCACTCTAGAAGATTTAGGTACAGCTAAGCGCGTAATCATCACTAAAGATAACACTACAATCATCGATGGTAGTGGCGACCAAGTGCAAATTTCTGCACGTGTTTCGCAAATCAAACAACAAGTTGAAGACTCAACTTCAGACTACGACAAAGAAAAGCTACAAGAGCGTATGGCTAAATTAGCTGGCGGTGTTGCAGTCATCAAAGTTGGCGCAGCAACAGAAGTTGAAATGAAAGAGAAAAAAGCGCGCGTAGAAGATGCATTGCATGCAACTCGCGCAGCGGTTGAAGAAGGTGTGGTCGCCGGTGGTGGTGTTGCCCTTGTTCGCGTAGCAAGCATGATCAAAGACATTGACGTGTTAAACGAAGACCAAAAGCACGGTGTGGTTATTGCCCTACGCGCTATGGAAGCGCCTTTACGTCAAATAGCAACTAACGCTGGTCAAGAAGCCTCAGTTGTCGCTAACACTGTTAAAAACGGCACAGGTAACTTCGGTTACAACGCCGGTAACGACACTTACGGTGACATGTTAGAGATGGGTATCCTAGACCCAACTAAAGTGACTCGTAGCGCGCTACAATTCGCCGCATCTATTGCTGGTCTTATGATCACTACCGAAGCGATGATTGCTGATGTACCACAAGATTCTGCACCAGATATGGGCGGAATGGGTGGTATGGGCGGAATGGGCGGCATGATGTAATCTAGCTTGTCTAAATCGGTGATAACTGCGTTGCTTCACCACTCGTTTAAGAAAGCTAAACGTCGTGGTAAAGCGCCTTGTTCTAACACGATTTATCCTGCGCTATATACATTGTCGTTCTAAAGCCTAGAACTGAATTTCTTGTAAAAGAAAAGAGAAAGCCCCGATACTTAACTGTATCGGGGCTTTTTGTTATTAGTTATCTGGGTTTCTAAGCGATTGATAGCAGAATTGGTGGGAATTAATTTATCAAGTGCGCATAGAATTATAAATAAGACCTGACAATCTTATTTATATAAAGTGACCTTATTACTTAGCAAACATGGATGTACAACCCCATGCCGGGCTCAATATTCCTCTCAATACGCAGTCCAAAAGAATCATAAATGCTAATGATTGCATTTTTTGCGAGGCCGAAATCATCAAAGTCATCGAGTCCACTGAGGTCAAATTTTACCTTTATGGAGGTAAACGCTTCACCTAAATTTGAAAGTTGTTCCGCTAGTTTTGATGAAGATAGTAACTTTAGAAGAGTAGGGAAATGACTATCCATATCAATATCTAGAGTGTGAATATAACCTTGAGCGTAACCATACATATTGGCAATAAGCCTGATTCTTTTTGAGACGCTGTTGTACATCGTATCCAAAGGTAAAAGACCAGCTTGGTAGTTATTGATTAAATCTTCAATTTCATTTGGAACATCATTTAATGTCGCTTCTAGGGTATTAAGCACAATGTTAATATTGTCATCTGTAGCGCTCGGCGAAGACATGCAGTTAGCTAAGTATTCAGACCATGCACTTTTGCTTGTAATTAAGAATGCATCGTCAAAATCATCTATTAGTCTTGACTGATCCAGTGAATTTATATTCATCTCATGAACATGAACTAGCTCATGATGTATACGGTGTATAACTGGAGCCACATTATCTAGTGATACAGAACCGTCAGAATTTATAATGTCTGAAAAGAAATTAACACACAAAACCAATGCGTATTCAAGTGGTTGGCTACTACCAGATGATTTAATTAACAACTGTGCTATTGCGGTAGCTTGCTTGCTATTTGTAAATGTTGGTGAAGACTGATGGTTGAATTCACTTGCAATTTTCGCCAGTGCAGCTGGGAAATCACAAGAAATAATCACTTGTCTTAACTTAGTTATGTCTAATGCATATTTATTATCTAATGCTTTTATCACTTCAAGGGTTAGATTGCCTATTTCTTTGGCGACATGTTTACTGTTAAACCCTTGTATTGATATGTTTAAGTCGTTTTCCATATCTGTACCTTAATTATGAAATCAATAGACTTGATGTTAACGGATATCAAGTAACCATACCCTTATAAGGCCAGAATTAACTTTCTACCATCTAAATAATCTGTTTTTCAAACCCACAGTCTACACAATTCAATGTGTAGGTTTCTTTGCGCTTAGTGACTTTGGTATTTTTACTCATGCATTGTGGGCATGGTAATTTCATTGTTGTGTTTTTACTGCATTGGTTGCAGTTGATGTAGTAACCGAACTTGCCATACATGGGTGTGTATTGTGCTGATTCGCCACAATGTTTACAGCTTAGTATGGGGTGTTGCTCATGTGCGAAAAATTTAGTGGGGTCAGGTCAAACTTTCTGCCTCACTATCCAGATATCCCCATTGTAAGGCCGATAGCACAGAAGTGATGTGGGTGAGTAAATACCACATAATTTTGTCATTCGCGATATTTTCGGCATTCATAAATACTTTAAGTAGGTGAATAGATGACATCGTTACTATTGACGTAGCTACTTTGTTTTTAAGCGAACCAGCGTCCATTTTTGACTAGCCAGTTGAGTTTCTCACTGTTTTCCCCTATATCAAGCTGTGAGAAGAAATTTTAATGATCTGAAATATGACTATTATTGTGTCTGATTCGTGAGTCTGGGAAGAAAAATCAGGTCGCTTTGATGTTACCAAGTAAATGACCGAGCAAATTACGTTCTGATTAATCCCTTAAAAAGTCAGCTTGAACTAGGTTTTTTACAATGATGCAGGATTATTCAGAAGTAGAATTAATCAACTTTAAAATCATCACAAATAATTATATTTGATTAAAAATCTATCATTTCTGATGATTTAACTTTTCTAGTATTTCAAGTATATTTTATCTATCAATTTCAGCTTATTTTTTAATTTTTAAATAGTTAAAGGCTTAGTTCTCCTGTCTATTTGACATTAGATATGGCTATTATTGACTACCATAATACAAGACAATCTACTGCATCAATTACCATCTAACTCTTTATCTAACGAAATAATCTGCTGATGTACTTGACCACTTAAGCGCCTTAAAAGTTAGCCTTTAAAAGGCTAATAAAGGAACACCAAATAGTTTTTTGAGTTTGTAGGGCTCGTTTAGATGCACTAATGGATTACACATCTTATGAATCAGTGCTAATTAAAACATTTGACATTTACAAGGAGTAAAAATGGCTAAGTTAATAATCACTCAATCTGTAGGGGTGGGCGGTGTAAATACACCAAATGATGTGAAAGCCGTGCAGGGAGCACTAAATAATTTATTAGGACTTATACCACCCACAAGAAAACTGGTTGAGGACGGTAGATTGGGTTCTCGTCCAGAGCATTCAAAAACAGTCGCAGCGATTAAGATATTTCAAAGTAAATCTGTTGGCATGGTTCGTCCTGACGGAAAAATCGATGCAAACGGTCGCTCCCATCGTAAGTTTAACGAAAAATTAAGTGCACATTTGGCGGCTTCAGTAGTACCTATTTCAGGTTCACTCAAAGTGATTTTGAAGAAAAATCTAGAGAGATATGAGGGGCGTGTACCGCATATGTATTTAGATACTGTCGGTCAAGTCACTGTAGGTATTGGGCATATGATGACCGATGTTCAGGCTGCTCAAAAGGTACCTTTTGTTGTTAGTAGTTCGCGTGTCCCCGCAACCGCTCAGCAGATTGAAGATGAGTTTAACCTTATAAAAGCACAATGGGTTAAAGTTCAGGGCGCACAGAAACTACCTAATGCTGCTTATTACAAAAAATTTACTAAGTTGGAACTTCTTAATACAGATATTGATGTAATTAGGGACTCTCATATTGTAAATTTTGAAAAAGAGTTAAAAGGTCTCTATGGATACTCTACGTTCTCGACTTACCCTGACGATGTTAAGCTAGCATTATTTGATATGATTTTTAATCTTGGATTGACAAGGTTGAGTAATAAATTTGTTAATTTTAATATACATATCAAGGCTAGTGATTTCAAAAAAGCGGCATTGGAATCTAATCGACATCAGCTGAGTACAGATCGTAATTTTTATGTGCGTAATTTATTGAGTAATGCAAAATGATATTAAAAGTAATGTTAGTAGTAGGATCTGTAGCTGTATTTGGGATTGGGTGTGTGAGTGCAACGGGAAATATAACACCATCATTACCATTAAATGCAGGTGAGTTTTTCCTTGAACAAACAAGGGAAACACACAATGCTGATGACTTCAAACTTTTACATAATGACATATGGGGTTATGAAACAGAGCTGAAACATAATCACCATAAGAAGTTAACGGTTAATACCTGCGCAGATTTAGTTACGAGTATAGATTTAGGGTATGAAGCTTCGCAGTCTGCGGATTATGGGGCCGTTATAATAGATTATAAAATATGTAAGTCATGGCAAGAATTATCCCTGTTTAAGCCGTCGCATCAAAGCTACCTTAGTGTTGTTAATTTGGACAAAAACTTTGCCAAACGTGTTCCGCCGCAATTAGCTTTAATTATCTCGAAGGATGATGAGCGTCGTCTGGTTGTAGCCACAAATTGGGATGAAATGAGTCACATTTTGAAGGTTAAAGCCATCGATGAAACTAGCGCAATTTTTGTTGATAATTCTGGAGGATCGCAAAGGCTTAATATAAGAGCTAAAGGTGACTATAATGGTGACGGTATTGAGGATATGCTTTTGAGCACCAGTAATACCGTCGAAGGTGGGA
Organism: Shewanella sp. SR44-4; assembly: GCF_014163715.1. Taxonomy (NCBI): domain Bacteria; kingdom Pseudomonadati; phylum Pseudomonadota; class Gammaproteobacteria; order Alteromonadales; family Shewanellaceae; genus Shewanella; species Shewanella sp. SR44-4. Next base: position 56,723 of record NZ_JACJDU010000009.1, read on the forward strand.
GCTACCATTCAGTAGATTACTTCATTCTTACGCGTCTATCTTCAGAAGCATCTTTTACCTTGTTAAAGCAATGGTAGTAAAACTAGCCCCATTTGATAGGGGCTTATTTTTAATTCTGCTATTATTTGCGCGTAATCTTATCCAAATATCCCATGGTGAAGGCTGATAACACGAAGGTGATGTGGATGAGCAAATACCACATAATTTGTCGTTATCTATATTGATTTCTATCAATCTTAAGGTCAATTTCACAGACTGTATTGATTACATTTAACCGTCAAATTACTAAACAATCATATAGTGTAACAACCTACACTTATAACTCGTTTGGCGACTTAGATAATTAAAAAGTGTACTTAACTACACTTTTGTTGATCTTGACAGGGGAGATCACAATAAAGTGTAGGTTGCTACACTTTACTGTTGAATACTTAACCATTCATAGCTAAAGTGTAGCAAAGTACACTTTGGACTAACGTTATGGCATCTGCACTCAATCAACAATCCTTGGGCTTACTCATTAAAGAAACCAGAAACAATGCGGCACTGACTCAAGATGTGGCGGCGATGCTGTGTGGCGTGACCAAAAAGACCTTAATCCGTGTTGAGAAAGGCGAAGATGTTTATATCTCGACAGTGTTCAAAATTCTTAATGGCTTGGGGATTAGCATTTTGGCGGCGCAGCCCAGTGATGCAGACTCTAATGGCTGGTACTAATGATGAGTACAGCTGAAAAACTGACTTTGGATATGCATCTTGGCGATCAGATAATTGGTGAGCTGTCATTTGACCCCGCGACCGAGACATTCACTGTTCAATACACCCATGATTGGCAACAAAGGGGGTTTCCCATTTCGCCGATGGTCCCCTTAGATGGAACCGCTAACAGCCATCAAATTGCGATGTTTTTAGTAAACCTATTACCCGAAAATAAAGGCTTAGAATACTTAATTGAATCGCTAGGGGTATCTCGTGGTAATACGTTTGCCCTTATTCGTGGTATCGGCCTTGATACCGCGGGTGCCATCGCTTTTTCGCCAAAAGGAACATTGCTACCAGCAACAGCCTTAAGGGAGATAAGTGCTGATGAAGTGATTAAGCGAATTGAAGATCCGCAGCTATGGCCAATGGAAGTGTGGGATGGAAAACCAAGGCTGTCAGTCGCAGGGGTGCAGTCCAAACTAAACCTGTTTTATAACGGCAAAACTTTTGGCTTTGGTGACGGTTCGCTGGCATCCACACATATTTTGAAGTTTGCACAATACCGTCATTTAGTGATTAACGAGTTTCTTACCATGCGCTTGGCTAAGGCTATTGGTAACGATGTTGCTCATGTCGATATTGTTGAGTTTGGTCAACACAAATCCCTTTGTGTCGAACGCTTTGATCGTCGTTATATGCCTGAGCCTCAAAAAGTCTTGAGACGGCACATGATTGATAGCTGCCAAGCGTTGGGTTTCAGTGTTAACAAAAAATATGAACGCAACTTTGGCACAGGTCGTGATGTGAAAGGTATTCGAGAGGGCGTAAGCTTTGCTCGTTTGTTTAGCCTCGCCAGTCAGTGCACTAATCCTGCAGCGGCTAAACAAAATATGCTGCAGTGGGCTTTATTTAATTTACTCAGCGGTAATGCTGATGCCCATGGCAAAAACTACTCATTTTTCATGACTCCCACAGGGATGGTACCGACCCCCTGGTATGACTTAGTCAATGTGGCAATGTATAAGGATTTCGAACAGGAGATAGCAATGGCTATCGATGATGAATTCGACCCTAATAAAATTTATGCTTATCAACTGGCTTCATTCGCCGAAGAACTTAGCTTGCCACGAGCCTTGTTAGTGAGCAATTTAGCCAAAATGGCAACCAGAATAGAGCAAGCCATAGACGACGTGATTGCCATGCTGCCAACGCTGGATAAAGATGAACATGCCTTTGTGGCTGATTATCGCCAGCAAGTCGTGGCAAGGTGCGAACGCTATCTTGATATGGCTAGCGAAGTTAAGGCCGTTGAATTGTAGAATTTGGCACTGCCACGGATTGATAAATCTTTCTGCAAGGCTTATCTGGTGCCAAGATTGTAAAAATCCTTGTTGGTCTAAAACCTAAAACCTAAAACCTAAAACCTATAAGCTTAGATCCAAACTTCTTATAAAAGAGAAAGCCTCGATTCCTAACCGTATTGAGGCTTTTTGTTTTTCGCGGGATGCTTAATATGTAACGGTTTTTTTCGTTAAGTCTGATTAGGATGCGATGTGAACGATATTGGGCTCAAAGCTTTACTTATTTCACCAATAGTTAGTTAAATTCAGCATTATTTGTAAATACTCTAATTGAGTGAAGTTTAACCTGTTGAATTTTAATAGATTATTTTTGGCGCTGTATTTGCATTGTTATTTCATCTTGATCTATATAGGGAAATACAATGTTATTGGATATTCAATCACTTAGTCATCAATACCAAAGTGGGAAAAAGGCTAAGCCTGCAATCAAATCGCTGTCGCTGCAAGTTGAGCCGGGGATTTTGGGGCTGTTAGGTCCTAATGGTGCGGGTAAATCTAGCTTGATGCGTATTCTCGCAACAATAACAAAACCAACCCATGGGAATATCTTCTGGCAAGGGCAAGATATTATTAAGTCACCTCAAGTATTGAGGAAAGAGCTGGGTTATTTGCCACAATCTTTTGGGGTATATGATCAGTTATCCGGCATCGAATTTCTGCACTACATGGCTAGCTTAAAAGGGTTAGATAAATTAACCGCAAATCACACCATCGACGATTTACTTCATAAACTCAACCTAACGCACGCTGCGCATATGCCATTGAAAGGCTATTCTGGCGGCATGAAACAACGAATTGGTATTGCACAGGCTTTACTTAATGATCCCAAATTGCTGATTATTGACGAACCCACCGTTGGCCTTGACCCACAAGAGCGTGCTAATTTTCGCCAGTTATTAACCGAGTTGGCAGGTGAGCGGTGCATTATATTCTCTACGCATATAGTGGCCGATGTTGAATCCATTGCAGACCGTATTGCGATTATGCACTCAGGGAGTTTAATTCAATCAGAATCACCACGTGCACTTCAAGATAAGATCGCTAATAAATGCTGGCAACTCACCGCAAATTTCAGTGAACTAAAGCAAATTCAGCATGAGTTTATTGTTAGCCATAGTGTGCGTAAAGACACCATGGTTGAACTCAACATTATTGCTGACAATTGCCCCGATGAAAGAGCCATTTCAAGAACTCCATCCTTAGAAGATGCTTACCTTTATTTTACCAGTAACCGACAAGCTCAAATTGGCTATGCGAGGGTAAGTTAATGAATCAAGTTTGGCAATGCATTGTCGCTGATTTTAAACAACGAACTCGCCAGCAAAGCTTTGTAGTAACACTTCTGGCGATGTCGGTATTAACATTACTTTTTTTCCCATCCCCTGATGCCCATTATCAAACGCTAGTGATTAATGGTTATCGTGGTATCTACAATAGCGCCTGGCTTGGTATATGCCTCGCGATGTTGAACGTGTTGTTTTTGCCTCTTATCTGTTTCTATCTGGTCAAAAATGCTCTTGAATTAGACCGACAATCAATGACCTGTGAACTCATCGCAGCAACCCCGATTAATAAACTGACTTTTTTATTAGCCAAGTGGTGCACAAGTGTATTTATTCTGGTTTCTATTGTGCTGGTTATGTTGCTGAGTAGTATTGGGATCCAGCTTTATTATGGTGAAAGTTATCAAATCGATCTTTGGGCGTTAGCATGGCCACAATTCGTTTTTGTATTGCCAATGCTATTGGCTATTGCCGCTATCGCGATAATGTTTGAGTCAATTAAGTGGCTTAGAGGCGGGTTAGGCAACGTCGTTTATTTTTTCTTATGGATTGGTTCCATTGTTCAAACCATTGAAAGCGTGTCTGGGATCGGAGCATTAGTCGACCATTTAGATGCAGAAGTCGCAGAGCGCTTTCCGCTACAGCAAGGTAATACTAATATAGGCATAAATATCAGTGATGAAACACGCGAAATAAATACCTTTGTTTGGCAAGGAATAGAGCCGACGATAATGCACCTTTGGGGAGCGCTGCCTTTGCTTCTTATTTGTCTTGGTTGTTTAGTGTTAGCATTTATCTTTTTTGACCGTTTTAGCGCACACTCACTATCTGAAAACAAACCAGATTTATGGATGAATTTCACATTAAAAACCAAAGTGGTTAGCCTACTGGATAGTTTTTTTGTCACGTTAACTCAGCATTTCGCTTTTACTCGTTTATTAAGATTAGAGCTAAAATTAATACTCAAAGGCCATTCGGTATATTGGTTTATCGGTTTGCTGGTGTTGAATGGTATTCAGTTGTTTATCAGCCAGGATTTACTTCTCAGCATTTTTTTACCCATTTCATGGTTGTGGTGCGTGTTAGTGATTTCTCAGTTAGGCCAATTAGAAAAACAATCGAATACGGTAGAGCTGATGACTTACAGCAAACAATCCCCCATATTACAAAGCTTAGCCAGTTATTCAGCGGCATGGATGTTATTAGGCTTAGCAAGTATGGGAAGTGTGCTGCGCTTTACAGGAGGAGCTGAGTGGTTGTTGCTGGTTCAATTGATTATCGCTATTTCATTTACTGTATCTTTGGCCTATTTTTGTGGCACCTTTACAGGAACAAAACGGATGTTTGAAGTGCTTTATCCGGCACTTTGGTACATGGGGCCCATTCAAGCTGCACTATATGTCGATTTTTTTGGTGTGAATAGCCAAGCAAGTTGGCAGGCGGGTGTACCGTATTTATTTTTTGCTACTGCAATCGGTCTGCTGATGTTAACCGTTAGTGCTAAACGCACCCGCTAGCATATCAACATCAGTTTAATAGCCGGATAGTGGCTAGATAAATGATGAAAAAGTAATTAAGTCCATTCGCAGGAATGAGTGTAAACCTCGAATGTAGATTGTGGTTGTGTCGTCTATTTCAAAAAAGTTATTAAAAATAAGTGGGGAAGAGTTAACTTTCCCCAACTATTTATGCCTGCTATTTACATCAAGTGAGCCTGATATTACTTACGGGTAATTTTATCCAGATATCCCATGGCGAAGGCCGATAACACAGATGTGATGTGGATGAGTAAATACTACATAATTTGTCGTTATCTATATTGATTTCTATCAATCTTAGGGTCAATTTCACAGTCTGTAGTGATTACATTTAATCAGCAAATCACTAAATAATCGAATAGTGTAATAACTTATACTTTGGACTAACGTGATGGCATCTGCACTCAATCAACAATCCTTGGGCTTACTCATTAAAGAAACCAGAAACAATGCGGCATTGACTCAAGATGTAGCGGCGATGCTGTGTGGCGTGACCAAAAAGACGTTAATTCGTGTCGAAAAAGGTAATGATGTTTATATCTCGACAGTGTTTAAAATTCTTAATGGTCTGGGGATTAGTATTGATGTCGCGCAGAATCATAACGCTGATCCTAAAGTGTGGTACTAATCGATAGTAAATAAAAAGCCCTGATGCTGTTATGTATCGGGGCTTTTTATTTTGTGATGGATTGTTATTTACGGGTAATTTTATCCAAATATCCAATGACGAAGACCGATAAGACTGATATTTATCTCGTATTCATAAGTCTAGGTCGAATTTATTTTTCTTAAATAAGCGTTCAATTTGTTGTTTGGCGTTTTATTTAAGTTTAGTCAGCCAAGCATTTAAAGGATGTTATGTAAACATGCGATTATTGAGTTATATAATGCTCAATACGTAGTGTTATGGCTCATTGCTGAGTATTATACAACTCAATAATAAACCGGCCCGATAGCTTTTGAGTATTATAAGACGTATTAGCTATCAGCGTAGCAATCTTCTAATTATCCAAATTAACGACAAGAACAAACAACTAAATGAGTCTTATAGTACTCAGTAATTGAAGGTGATAACAATTATTGAGTACTATAAGTTACTTTTATTGAGATTTTACATGTTTTTGAGTACAATAGTGTTCATTAAGTATGAAAAAGAGTATTCAATGGAAGATATTAATCTTGAAAATTTAAATGAACTAACTGTACAAGCTTTCATTGATAACTCATGGAAGGATATTGCGAAGATTACATTCCCGAATAATGCTGATTACACATTTGACGCTACCGAAGTCGATTATGAACTTGACTATATAATTGCTAATCTTTCTGCGGATGATCACCATGCAGTATCTATAAATCACCCTGTTGAATTTTATTTTGATGACAATGGACAACAAGGTTGGTTGAAGTTCATTGACGACATCATCCCTAGTGGCTCAAGCCGAAAGTACTGGCTGACTCAAATAGATACAGATGGGATGTCAGCCAATCAACAAAAGTTCGTGTTGCTAGCATATGGCACTATTTCTCCCATTGGAAATTTGCGTATCAAAGAATCTATAGAAGCAGTTAATAGAGTTCCTAATCAATACTTTGAAGTTTCAGACGTAGCAAGTAGAGGTGCAGACTTTTTGAGTTACGCACAAACTCGGGGGGCCGCTGCTGGTGGAGCTACTGGAGCAGGTGGAGAAGCCCCAAAACTGCTACTAAGACGTAGCAAAAACGATGTCGTGTGGATAGATACCTATCAAGACAATACAAATATTGATGATATGTATTACCTCGTTAAATTCCCAAGAGGGAATAGAAGGGGAGTTAATGATGCGGTATTAGTTGCCGAATACCACTATTATCATGAGTTAACCGCTATGGGTTTTAGTACTATACCTGTAGCAGACATGAAACTAGAAAAAGGTGAAAACTATCATTCACTTTGGTTGCCAAGGTTCGATATAGAGACTCAAGTAGATGGGACTACCAAACGTTATGGTATGGAATCTGTGTACTCAATGTTAAAAAAACCGCCAGCTACTATTCTAGATCATGGTGAGACAATACGTGAGTTGGTTGACCTGATCACTCAGAGTAATACAGTCAAAGAGAAGCACCTGCATTTTGATGTTGAGGCATTTATTATTGAATGGGTTCGCCGTGACTTATTAAATATTGCGTTTGGTAATAGCGATAACCACGGACGAAATACTTCATTCTATAAAGATGACAAGGGTATAAGGTTAACCCCCATTTATGACTTTGCGCCTATGAAAGCTGATCCAGATGGTATACCAAGAACAACGAAATGGGCTGCTCCAGATCTTGAACTTGGTGGTAAATTTAATTTTATTGAGATTGCCTACTCCTTAAGTGATTTAATTGATCCAGAACTATTGATAAATGAACTAAGGACAACAGCACATCAACTAGTCGGTTTAAAGCAAAGGCTAATCGATCGTGGTGTTCCTGATCAAATAGTGAATATGCCAACATTTGGGTTTGATTTTCTAGATGAAAAATTGAAACAATGGGAATTATTATGAAAAAGAAAAATTTAACGAATACAGTTAACTTCTTAAAAAAACATAATTCTGATAGCAATATGAAATTTAACAGCGAGGGGGAACGTATACAGACTAGAAGCGACCAAATTATAACGAATCGAGTTGATAACAGCGTTGTCCATATGAAAGTTGGAGATGCTGGAAAACCCGTTGTTGTTCAGAGAGGCCCGCTCCCTAGATTGGAGGGAGCTCCTAGAGGTAAGTCATTTGCAAGCGATGTAACATCTAGTGATAAAACTCAAACTAGGCAACGTTCGTCTACGAAAACGGCTATTAAGGATGCTAAGTTACGTAGGGCAGTTATTAATAATGTTATAACTAAATTACTATTTTCTAACATTACACAAGGAGATGCCTTAATTCAGTTACGCATACAGGTGCTCGGTTTGAACCAAGAAAAATATGCAAAGTTAGTTAACGTTTCTCGTAAAAAGCTTTCTGATATAGAAAATAATAGAAGCAACCCAAGCGTTGTGGTTTTGAATAAAGTGTTTAAGCCTTTTGGTTTAAACGTAGGTTTGATCCCAATCTCACCCACGGTATTGCAAAATGTTCTAGATGATGGTGACTTTGTTAGGTATTTGCCCGAGTAAGGTAAATGTTTGCTCCTAAAATAGGTTGATGATTTTTATTAAGCTTGTTGGATCTCCCAACTGGCTATTTTATGCACTTCGTTTGGGGTTTCATTCTAAATCAGTGAGGCAGAGTAAGGTTTCTGCCCCACGATGTTGTCTATGCTATTTCTAGGACGTAAATCTGCTATTATTTGCGGGTAATCTTATCCAAATATCCCATGGCGAAGGCCGATAACACGAAGGTAATGTGGATGAGCAAATACCACATGATTTTGTCGTTAGCGATATTTTCGGCATTCATAAATACTTTGAGTAAGTGAATAGACGAAATCGCCACAATAGACGCTGCTACTTTGTTTTTTAGCGAGCCTGCGTCCATCTTGCCAAGCCAGTTGAGTTTTTCACTACCTTCACCCACATCGAGTTGTGAGACGAAGTTTTCGTAACCTGAAAACATCACCATGATGAGTAGACCACCGACTAAAGTGATGTCGATTAACGATAGGGTGATTAGCACCAAATCGACTTCTTTTATCGAGAAAATATTGGGGATAATATGAAAGATCTCTTGAAAGAACTTTATGCCTAAGGCGAATAAGATTAGGCTTAATCCCAAATAAATCGGCGCCATGATCCAGCGTGATGCATACATCAATCTTTCAAACACTTTTTCCATTAAAAATTAATCCTTCAGATAAAATAGGTAAAAATAACTCAAGTCACTCATTCTAAAACAATAACAAAATTAACGTTAACTGCGCCGACATGCACACGTGATGATGTGTTGCCTGTACACTTTGCATAATGCACAGTGTATTGCATTATGTTCTTAGTGGTAGATATTTAGTGAGGGCAGAGTAAACGTTATTGCCGTCTAAATCACCTATTGTCTATTCATCCCAGACGTTTTTAATCTAAGCCTCAGGTTTATTGATTATACTGTTTTGCTTGGGTATGTATTTCAACACTTAAAAGAGAGATCTGTCATTATGGATAAACCTGCCAACGCGCCTCGTAAAATGCCTTGGGTTGCGATAAGTGTCATAGCATCCATAGTATTGCTGTTTGGGCTGTTGTTAATGCTGATGCCCAAGGGGTTTACGTCTAATCTTGAACAAATTGGTACGGGCAAACCTGCGGTAGTATTTGTTTATGATCCTAACCTTGTTTCAAGTATCACCCAAACAGAGCAGATGAATGAAGCTCGGTCTCATCTTGGTGATAACGTGTACTTTCTGCTTGCTAGAACAGCAACGCCTGAGGGCGATGCGTTTATCGCCAAGCATAACGCACGAGTAACTGAACTATTCCTCTTTGACTCAGCAGGAAGCCTAATTAAAAGACAGCGTGCGGTGATAGATGCGAATGAGCTGATGCGGTGGGTACGCTAGTCATTTTAGCGTGATCGCCATCTGTGACTAGCGAGAGATTAAGTGAGGGAGTCAGTGGAGAGAGTCTACTTTTTATCTAGCCTGCATCGGTGATAACTCTATTGCTTTAGCGCTCTTTTTATCAAGCTAAACGTCGTAGAAAATTACCTTGTCCTAACATGATTTATCCTGCGTTATATATATGACTAGCTTGAACGACTAAGCTGATTTAGGATTAATAACCTGAAATTTAAATATGAAAAAGCTTTGATATTTAATGGTATCGAGGCTTTTGGGTATTGGTAGAGTGTACTAAGTTCATCGTATTTATAGTCATTTTTTAAATTTGATTCCGACCTCACTCGTATGTGCACTGGTTATAAGTTGTTGCTTTAGTGAGAGAGAGCTTTCAAAATGTCACTTCGATCTATCGAAGGTTTCTTCGCTTGTAAATGAATAACAAAGTCATATGCATTCATGTCGAACTGGGTATTTTTTTGTTTAGGGTCTGCGCCGCGAAGGATCAAAAAATTGACTAGTTTACTATCATTAAGCAATAACGCTGCATGAAGTGGTGGTAGACGACTAATCGTACTCGGTGCGTTCACCGAAGCCCCATTTTCAATAAAACTGTCTAAGTAGAGGTACTTTTTATCTTCATTCCTAATCCCAAATAGGGTTGCGATGCCTCCTCTCGATTCTAACTCTTTGATGTCAGAATTCATTAGTCTAAAATTCATTAAAAAAGTATGACAAACTGCATGAGGAATATACAGACCATCTTCACCGGCACCGCATAGAATGACATCTTCAATCTTCCTGTTCGATAATGTGTAACTAGCACCAATGGCATAAACTACAGTAAGTGTCACAATACCAATGAATAAAGTTTTAGCCTTCATTTTTAACCCCATACAATCTTATTATTATTACCATGAAGAGCCAGTATTCCAAAGTGGGGAGTATCCGTCTTCGCGACGCCGTTAGCATGCATTTTTAATACGCTTAAAAAACTAATTGATAGCTGATTACGAACTATGTCGTAAATTTGAATACGCATTAAGTCGTTAGTTGATGCATGGCTAAACCAATGTTTGAGTGACTTTCTTCCAAACTTAACAAGCACTTTTTTAACTCCAGCGGTAGGATTCATCAATGACCCAAATAAAGCATCAATAAACCCCATTGCATATGAGGAGTCTACAGCTTCCAGTAACAATCCTTGAGCAAAACCGCGCACAGCATCGGTAATAATCAATTCATCGATCAATTCATGTTGATTCATAAATATAAACTTTAGAATAATGACTGTTTCATTTTCATCAAAAAGAAGCTCGTCATTATCAAACTGTTTAAGGTGTACACTTTTATTCATGATCATCTATCTCCATATAATTCAAAACTTCCGTATAAAATTAAAATTTTAACAACTTAGGTGTTGTTAAACCATTATTACAAAGGATGTATTTAATCCTGTCGAACAAAGTCACTGTGTATAAGCTTGCTTCTAGGTTTAGCGATTCCTTATTTCTCAATCGTGCGATTTGATATATGATGCGCCACCCTAAATTTGCCTATGTCGCCGATCCCTTTATATGTCTACCAATGCCCTTTATACCGATTTGTCCGGTTATTACGATTTAATGTGCTGTGACATTAACTATCAGCAGCAAAGCAATAGCATAGTGCGCTTGCATCATTTTTTAGGTAACAGCGGTAAACAACATTTAGATTTAGCCTGTGGCACTGGGCCGCATGTAAGGCATTTCATCGATTTAGGGTTTCAAAGCAGTGGTCTGGATATCAATCAACCCATGCTCGATATTGCGATGCGTCGTTGTCCTGAAGCGCAGTTTAGTTTGCAAAATATGACTGAGTTTTATGTTGAAGAAAAACTCGATCTTATTACCTGCTTTTTGTACTCCATTCACTATTCTCCAGGTATCGAGGCGCTTAAAGCCTGTATTGCGAGTGTGCATAAAGCATTAAATACCGGTGGCTTGTTTTGTTTTAACAGCGTTGATAAACATAAAATCAATAACAAGGCGTTAGTGAGACACAGTGCCGAATTTGAAGATAGTCAGTTTGTGTTTGAATCTGGTTGGCATTACAGCGGTGAAGGTGAGATGCAATCGCTCAATCTAAGCATTGGCAAAACCCAGTTTGATTCGACGCAGTTATGGCAAGATTCTCATGCGATGGTCGCCACCAGTTTTACTGAACTCGAAGCATTATTAAGTCCGTATTTTGATATTCAAATATTTGAACACGATTACGACAAAATCATCCCTTGGGATTTGGCTTCCGGCAATGCCTTGTTTGTGTGTACGAAACGTGAGATTGATTAGTTAAGGTTTTTAGCTATTATTTTCGGTAATGCTTATAAGCCATATCCAGTTTTGTTAAGCTCTGATATTGCGTTTGATGGGTGAGAACCTTATGGTGTTTCGCCCCGTCATTTTTAGCATAACGTTGTTGTTAAAATGATGTGTTAGTGACAGATATACTGATAAATGTATTTATCATCAACCTGATTTTCGGACACAGAAAAGGCACAATCGCTGTTGGCAAGTGTCCGGATATATGCTTCAAACTTATCTTTTTCACCCATATCAGCAAAATAAAAAACACCTGTCGCAGACTTGATTGTCATGGGTATTGAGTTGTTAAAACCATCTCGTCCACCTTGAATGAAAAACGAACTAGAGACAATATCAAGCGATACATTCAAGAAGCTATTTTGTGGTTGATTAAATTCCTCGGTTGAATTGAAATCAATCGTTAAGAACACACCCAAATCATTCATGCTAGGGATTTTTATTGCCTTTAATGCCATGGGATTTGCCGCTTTTAACGCTGGAATGTGCTCTTTGAAATAAACATCATGCAGATCATTTCGTAAATAGCTTGCTTGTAGGAAGTCATAAATACTGCCATTACCGTCAATATGACCGGCATAAACAAGGTGCTTGTCTGTATAAGCTATAGGCATTTTAGCGATTGATGTAGGCAGAGTCCTAGCCGGTTGTAATTGATTTTTCTGTTCAGCTTTTTTGATGGTACTGACTAATTCATCTGTATATGAATAAAATAAATTCACTTCGCGCTGTTCAATAGTCGACATGTCGATTGGATGCAAAATTGGTTTGGTATGATTATTTTGTTCAACTCGATATTTTTGAGCTACCTTATTTTTAATATCAACCACGATGATGTAAGGCAGCGTAAACTCTACAGCCTCTTTTAGGGCAGTTTGACTCATAGATAATTCTGAACAATCGTTACAAGCCAATGTCTTAACGCTTGCAAAAACATTTGTAGATAATCCACACGCGAGCAGCGCGATACAAAGCTTAAATAACATCCATTTCATCTACAAAATCCTGATTTATCTAAAGTATAACTATAATAAAGCAAACAATGGGAGCTGTCGGTCAGAGTCAGTGGACAGATTAAGCTTTTTAATAATGATTTGGAATGGATAAAGAAGGGGGAATATATTTTTACAACTCGTTCAAGATAAGCAAATTGCTATTTAGTTAACAAGATTTGTGCCATTTAAAATGCTTCTTGAAGTGAATTTAGGATTAAATGCTGTAGTGTTTTATGGCTGCAAGCCTGTTTGCTAGCAAGCTTCACCAGCTTTCAAATACCGATTTTTATAGGCTAGAATGTATAAAAATCGGTATTTGAATGTGGTCAGCCATCATCATTAACAATGGCTGTTGATGAGGTTTTACTGTGCGGTATCAGTAAATTCAGCTTGAACCTTGTCTAATTCTTGCTGATTTTTAAGCTCAACTTGTTGCTGTTTTTTAATACTGACTTCTTCTACAAGTGCCGCTTGTCTTTCTTTAAGACTGTGTTTCTCATCTTTGGTCAGAAACTTAAACGCTTTTTCATTGGCAAGTGCATACGCAACGACATCTTCGCCTTTTACTCTGCGTTCATCCACTCGTTTTGAAAAACGATCGTTATCTCGAGCTTTACGCTCTTCGGCATTTAACTTACTCATTGGTGTATCCTCATTAGTTAATCACGGTAGGGTTCACTACGCTCAGTCAAACAAATGAGAATTGCACATTCATAAAGCTGATCGGCGCATTTTAGCATAAGTTGGCTTGTTAGCCTGTAATACATGGCGTCTGAGTAAACTTTATCATCTGTTGGCGATTTCTAGAGTCGGTTTTGCTGTCAGTTACCTATAACGATCATTCATTAAAGCTGTTTAATGCCATTGCGATGTTATGAGTGGCTTGTTTGGCGCGCGGGCTGAGTTTTGTGATTGAAATAAAGCCATGCATGCAATCATCAAAATGCTGATGTTGTGTATTGATGCCTGCCGCTTTTAGGCGCTGGGCATATGCAATGCCATCGTCCCTTAATGGATCGAACCCAAGGGTTAAGATGTAGCTTTTTGGCGATTCGCTAATGTCTGCTGCTTGTAGTGGACTCACTAATGGCAGAGTGACTTCGTCGAGAGAGTGTAAATATTTTAACCTGAAATAATCCATTAAATCGCGGGTGAGTATTAACTGTTTATTGAAACGGCGATAAGACTCGGTTAAGCCTTGTAAATCTACCATTGGGTAGATCAAAAACTGAAATGCGGGTGTTACTTTTGCCTGTACTGGTAGTGATGTTTGCAGTGAATGTAAACCGATGATACACGCTAGATATCCGCCTGCGCTGTCACCACCCACGCCTACGTGCTGTGGATTAATATTAAGTTGTTGATGGTTGGCATTGATATAGTTCCACGCTTCGATAGCATCACAAATCGGGATGGGGAATTTATGTTCTGGAGCCAGTCGATAATCGACTGAGATAATGTTCATGTTGCCATGTTTCGCCAGATAGCGGCAAAAGTGGTCATGAGTGTTAATACTGCCAATAACGCCGCCGCCACCGTGAAAGTACACTAAGGTTTTTTGAGGCTTGGTGGCGCTAGGATGGTAGATGCGAAGGTTTATTCTGTTAGCTATGGTATGGCTGCTATCGCTGGCGCTATGTTCGTTCAAAGGAATAGTGCCCATAAAAGGAGTGCCAGTACTCACCGGAACCGTTAAATTAATCACCTTATCCATTTCAATTTTAGTCAGCCCAAGTACTCGGTCCATCGCTAGAAATACATATCTGAATAATGTGACTGGTAACTTGTATAACGGCGCTAATGACAACCACTTGGCGACCATTAATTGTTTCGCTTCAAGCTTGGGCGCTTGTAGACGTTTGCCTTGTAGCGGTTCGTCTTGTGGTAGTTCGTTTTGCGACGGCTTGTCAGATGATGATTTATCTTGTGACAATGGTGTTGGCTTATTAACGTTATCCATTTTTATAGCCTTGTTATTATTGTTAACTGATTAGAACCGCATGTTTTATCGACTTAGCCACTTCATCGCTAGGCGATTGATAAATGCCGGTGATACGTTACTTAATCTATGCAATAGACCATAAACAACACTGACTGTTCTATGGGTTTTAGGCTGTTTCACTTGTTTATCTATCACTGCGACTACGTGTTCAGCAGTGATATTCACGCCGAGTCGTTGCATGACTTTGGCGCTGTTTTTCTGTGCCTTCAGCATATTGGTTGCCACAAAAGGTGGCATAACATCGCATACGCTGATGCCGTACTTTTTCCACTCAAGTTCCAGCGCCTCGGTAAGGGCTTTTACGGCAAACTTACTGGCCGAATAGCTGGCTAATTCTGGTACACCATAATCGCTGCTGGCTGATGACATATTGATAATAGTACTTGTGCCGGAATTTTTTAAATAGGGCCATGCAGCATGGCATAGGTTCATTACTCCAATGACATTGACACTTAATGTGCGCTGATGTTGTTCGATAGGGATTTCTTCAAAGGAGCCTATGTTCAATATGCCGGCATTATTAATTAATATGGCCAGGCAGTTATTATGTTCAGCACAAAATTTAGCCATAGCGTGTTGTACTTGTGAAAAATCACTGACATCCAGTTGAAACAACCTTATTCGAGTTCTATCCCATATATCGGTGGCTTGTGTTAATTGCGCCAAATTGATGTCGGCCATACCGACCCAGTAGCCCTTTTTGTGAAAGTGTTTTGCCGTCGCTAAGCCAATGCCGGAAGCTGCGCCGGTAATAAATATAGTATTTTTATTCATCATAAACCTGGTTGTTTCTAGTATGAGTCAATCAGCACGAGTGAATCAATACGGGTGGATATGCAAGGGTGAAAAGGTGGCTAAGCCAACTAAAATGATCGGGTATTAAGGTGTTCCATCTGCGGCTGTTTCATTTCATCAACCCATCGCTGCCAAGTGTAGGGCCATAAAATTGGGTCGCCATCGGCATCTAAATACCAACTTTGGCATCCTCCAACCCAGCTAGTGTCTTTTAACCCTTCCTTTACGTAGGCATTAAAGTCGTCAATGGCTTGTTGCTTGGCTTCAAACTCATCAAATTCATGCTCACGCCATTTATCGATCAGTTTAATAACGTAGTCAGTTTGCACTTCGCTCATGGCGATAACGGAGAAGTTACCAATAGGTGTGTTGGGGCCGAGCATTAAAAAAAAGTTAGGGTAGTCGCTGAGTAACATTGATCGATATGCTTTGATTTTATGAGCCCAGGCTTTATCAATGTGCAAATTGTTACGCCCAATGAGATTCATGGGGCGCATAAAATTAAATGCATTAAAACCGGTCGATAACACCAATACGTCTAGCTCATGGTGTTTACCGTCTTTAGTGATAATGCCTGTTTCAGTTATGCGCTCAATACCTTCTGTTATTAACTCAGCATTGGGTTTTTGAATGCCTTTATAAAAGGTGGTGTTGATAATGACCCGTTTGCAGCCTACTTGATAATGAGGTCGTAGCTTTTCGCGTAAGGTTTTGTCTTTAATGCTTAATCGTAAGTTGGCTTTACACAAAAAATTTAACGCATGCTTTTGGATAAAGTGTCCCGTGACTGCTTTGGTAAAAAAATGTTCTAGAAAAAACTTGCCCATATTGCGATGAATTTTGGTGATGATAGGAAAGCGAGCCATTAACTTTCTGTTGGTTTTTGAAAAGGTAAAATCGGGCAGATGCATTAGCCATTGTGGTGTGCGCTGAAAAACTGAAACCTTAGCTCCGGTTTTAATCAATTCGGGTATGGCCTGTGCGGCCGTTGACCCAGTACCGATAACTCCAACACGGGTAGAGGCGGATATGTCTACATTGTGATTCCATTGGGCGGTATGGAATGTTGTACCTTTAAAATCTTTTAATCCGGGAATGTCTGGAAATTGTGGATGATGCAAAATGCCGGTGGCGCACACAATAAAATCAGCGATGTAGGTTTGCTGTTGGCTGGTTTTTACCGTCCATTTGCCATTGGCATATTGTGCATCGGTAACGGCTTCGTTAAAGTGAATGCCTCGTTTAACATCATATTTATCTGCTACGTGCTCAAAATATTGTTTAATCTCTGGTCCATGGGCAAAAAAACGACTCCAATTTGGATTAGGTTCAAATGAATAGGTATACATGTGAGCAGGTACATCACAGGCAGCTCCAGGGTAGGTGTTTTCTCGCCACGTTCCGCCCACGCAGTCTTTTTTCTCCAGTACTACAATATCGGTGATGCCAGCTTGGCGCAGTTTAATGTCCATTAAGATGCCCGTCATACCTGCACCAATGATCACCACAGTAGGATTTCGTTTAACTTGGGTCATGATGCCCTCTATTATTGTTATGGTTATTTATTAACGTGCTTGGTTGTTGTTAGCTTTTGTTATTCGTCATCGCTATTTTTACTTGTTACGTTGAGCATTAATTATTCGATAACGGTTCATTCAAATGTTGTTAATAAATTGTATTATCTATCCAGCATAGGAAACTATTGTTCATTGATCTACGCGCTAAAGGGACGTATATTTGTGATTTTAAGACATGGTAGCCCTCAGTTATGACATTTCGCAGTATTACCAGTGTGCAAATTATTGTGTCCTATGGCATTGAGCTGGGCATTGAGCAAGATAAACTGCTGCAAGGGTCTGGTTTGACGGGGGGCCAATTAACCGACCACGAGCAACTGGTTGAAGGAAAACAAGAATTACAGGTGTTAAATAACCTCATGCTCAATACTTCATGCCCATTCAAGGTTGGAATGGAGTTAGGTTGCCGTTATCACCTGACCAGTTATGGCATCATGGGTTATGCTCTATTGGCGAGCAGCACTGCGAGAAAGGCGATTGAATTAGGCTTACGTTATCTAGATTTAACCTATGTTTTTTCACAAATAACATTAACTGAGCTTAAAGACGATTTATCTCTAAGGTTCTCATGTGACATTCCTGGAGAGTTAGGCGAGCTGGTGTTAGTTAGAGACATGTTGGGCGCTGCGATGATCCAACGAGAAGTATTTGAAAGTAACGACTTACCGATAAAATTGCAGTTTACGTCGCCTCAGCCCGCAGGCTTGTCACTCGAAGGTATAAAGCAAAAACTGGGTGCTGAGATCCAATTCAATGCTAGTTATAACGGTTTTACTGGATTAGCACCGCTATTAGATCTGCCATTATTAAAAGCCAATGAAGCCACCGCCAGATTATGTGAGGCGCAATGCAACCAGCTACTGCAACAAAAGCAAAACTGGAAACCTGTTGCTAAATTGGTCAAAGACACCTTAGTACACTTAGGCTTAGCAGCATCAATGGAAGATATCGCCCAGCATTTGGCTCGAACGACTCGCACTTTACATCGTCAACTAACACTAGAACAAACCAGTTGGCGCCAGGTGCGTGACGATGTGCGTTTTGGCATAGCCGAAGCGTTATTATTAACGCCGATGCAACTTGATGAAATAGCCGAACGCCTTGGTTTTAGTGATGGGGCTAATTTTAGTCACAGCTTTAAACGCTGCAAAAATATGACCCCAAGCCAGTATCGAAAGCAGGCGAAAAAATAACGATAGTCACCTGTGACACATAGATAAAGACTAGCCAGAACCTTATATCTCAAGCCTAGAATCTAAAGACCCATACCTAGGGTCTAGGATTTAGCACTCTAGTGCCCAAGCAAGCGGCTGTTAGCCAGAACCTGCTTTCTATGACTTATTCCTTAATGTTTAATTACAGAACTGCCTTTCACATGGGACTCCGTCCCCATCACCATCCATTTCAGTTCCTGGACAGTTGCGGGTGTAAAAGGTTGCTTCTGCACATGAGCGCATTTGGCTGCAGTGTGTTTTACCGGCTTCGCATCTGAACTGTGGTTGTAGATTGATTGAGCTTGGTTTTGATACGGTTGGTGTCCACTCCATCTGTTCAACATTCTCATTGGTCAGCACTGGCGTAGCGGTCATTTTTTGATATTGTTTATAACCGAAAATACCAACCCCAAGCAGGATAATAAGCATGATTACGCGGCCAAGCACGGGGCTTGAACGGTCGTTTTCGTCTTGATGAGATGGGTTGTTTCGATGATGTTGACCAGTGTGAGAAGCTGGACGGGCTGTGTTAGACACAACAGCCACGCCTTCAATACTGGCTTTTACGGCTTTGACTTTGCCATCGGGTTGGTTCTCGCGATGAAATAGTATCTCATCGCCAACAATGGGCTTTCTGGCCATGTGCTTTAGGGTTGAGATGTGAATAAAGACATCTTGATTTTCACCGGTTTCTGGCTTGATAAAACCAAAGCCTTTTTCGGTATTCCAACGAACTAACGTGCCTCTTTCCATGGCGATACCATATCCTTGATAGTCATTAAGTTAATAAAAATCATGATGTAGAATCATGCTTTTAAATCAGCAACATAATACCTATAACTACAGTGTTTTAGCCAGTAATTTGATTGAGTTTTTAGATAGAGTCATAAAATATATTCGCCACGTTTACCTGCTCAGGTAAAAACTGAATTGATATCGACTTGGGCAAATTATCAACTGGCTACAACAAAAGCGTGGTGTTATTTAAGATTAAGTTTAACGTGTATATAGGCAGGATTATTTTTAATGAATTGACCAAAAGTGAAAATAGAAGGGGCCACCGATGAATGATGAACAATACCAAAAAGGGCTTGAGGTACGTCGCCAGGTGATGGGGGACGCTTATGTCGATAAAGCGCTTAGTAATGTCACTGATTTTACTCAACCATTGCAAGCGTTAGTCACTGCAAATTGTTGGGGTGAAGTCTGGGTGCGTGATGTTATTTCTAAGCAAACGCGCAGCCTAATCACTATTGCAACATTGGCAGCATTAAAGGCGCCAACTGAATTAAAGGGCCATGTTCGAGGGGCATTACGTAATGGATGTTCTATTGAAGAAATTCAGGAAGTATTGCTGCATTCAACCGTTTATTGCGGCATGCCGTCTGGTATTGAGGCTTTTCGGGCTGCTAAAGAAGCCATCGAGGAATGGCAGCTAGAGAATAGCTAGCTAATGAGATGCTTATGGTATTTTGCTTTGGGTAAAATGAGGGTACAGTAATCACATTAGCTTTTTAATGCTGTGAATTATTATTTGAATTTGGCAACAAGCAATCCTTTTGCCATTTGGCTGCGTATAAAAGAATCGGATATTTATAAACAAGGATTACAGATGCGTTTTTTAATGATTATTGCCGTTTTACTGCTGAGTGCTTGTAGCACCAGTTATCCCAATCAGTCTATTACAGGGCAAGATTTTCCATCGGTAACAGGTCAAACACTTGAAAACGAGTCGATGGCTTTACCTGAGGATTTACAAGGTAAATTGTCGCTGTTGTTGATTGGTTACAAGCAAGATTCACAGTTTGATATTGATCGCTGGTTGATTGGCTTAGACATGACTCAAACTCAAGTGTCGGTATATGAAGTTCCGACTATTCAGGGATTGTTTCCTAGAATGTTCAGTCCTCTGATTAATAATGGCATGCGTGCAGGCATACCTAAACCATTATGGAAAGGTGTGGTCACCATCTATAAAGATGGCGACCAAGTACAAGCCTTTACCGGTAATGAAAATCCAAATAATACTCGAGTCGTGTTGCTCAATGCGCAAGGTAAAGTCATTTACTTTTATGACCAAGGCTTCTCTGTCGATGCGCTCAATCAGTTAAGAGCTCTGCTTTAGTTATTAGCTCAATGACTCGCCCATAGGCTCAGTTAATCGCTCGCGGTAGTACTGAGCTTTTTTGGGCGCAGTAGCTGAATTAATGTTGGCGCGATAGAGGCTAAAATCATCCCACTCATTAATAAATATTGGTGTGATGTATATGATTCGCCTATTAATACTAGGCCACAGACGATGCCCGCTATCGGATTGGCAATGCCGCCAAATGTGAAGTCGACCACAGACATACGTTGCAGTAACCACACATACATACTGTAACCGAGTACGGTGTTGAGCAATATTATCCAGCTTATACCGAAGCCATTGGTCAGGCTAAATTGGCTGACCACATTGAGATATTGTTGTGGTGAAAATAGCGCCTGAATACCAGCGACAACGAATAGCAATGTACCGCCGATAATCAATTGCCAGGTGAGTATGGTCCACCAATGAATGCGCGACCCTAACGCTTTGGTCATTGTGCTGCCGATAATTATGCAGCTGATTGCGGCAAACATTGCGACTAATCCTATGGGGTTTAAGCTAATGGAGCTAGGGTCAAACAGCATCCAAGCTAAGCCAATTAACACCGCACCAGAAAGTGCTTGTAGCAAATTAGGACGTTTTTTACTGACTACCCAATGAAATAACATCGCAAAAACCGGTACTGAAATCATCCCGATACCAGAAATAGCCGATGGCAGCGTCAGTGCCATGATAAAAATCAAACTGAAAAACACTGCAATGTTAATGGCACCGAGTTTAATTAAAATAGACCAGTCGGTTTTGTGCGGTCGGCTCGGTTTAATCGCCAGTAAGATAAGCCCAGCAGGCAGCGCACGAAGGGCACCGAGTAATAATGGTGGCCAGTCTGGCAAAGTAAGCTGGGTCATCGCATAGGTGGTACCCCAAAAAAATGCAGGGATCATGGCCAGTAAAATATTCATAAACTACCTTTATATTAAATATCTTCATGTAAAGATAAGTGCTAATTCTGGACTGATAAGTTATTTTTGTAAAGTACCTTTTTATGAAGTATCTTTACGTTAAGTTTTTAAGTTATGTTTTGAGTGCAAAATGATAAGGGTGAGGTATGGAGGATATTGATAGAGTCGTAGCGCAATGGGGCGAACAAAAGCCGCATTTAGATACCGAGCCAATGGCGATTCTTGGGCGTTTTTTGCGTTTGCAAAAACATATTGAGGCTGAAATATCAACTTGTCATAAGCAGTTTGACCTGACCATGGGTGAGTTTGATGTGCTGGCGACATTAAGACGTAATGGTAAACCTTACACCTTAACCCCTTCAGCGTTATTATCGTCGATGATGTTAACCTCTGGCGCGATGACAAATCGCTTAGATAAGCTTGAATCTAAAGACTTAATTGCCCGTGTACACAGCACTGAAGACAGGCGCAGTGTATCGGTAGCTTTGACTAAAAAAGGTCTTGCCACAATAGATGAAGCGATTGAGGAGCATGTAAAGGTTCAACACCAACTGGTGGCAAATCTTTCTGACATTGAACAGCCCGAGCTTAACCAATTATTCAAAACCTGGTTAGCAGGCTTTGAAGGTAATCAATAGCAGTCGTGATCGGATAAATCAAAAACGGCCAGCATCTTAAGATACTGGCCGTTGTTGTTTGTGCATTTTTAATGGCTTAGTACTTATGGTTGTAGCTGCGCTTTTGCTGCTTCAACTTTAGAAAAATCTAGTCCTAACTCTTCAACTGCTTCTTTGATTAAGGCTGGGTTTTGCATCACCATGCCCATCAACTGTTGTAGCTTTTCTGCAGGAATACCTAATTGACCAATAGTTGCCATTGCTGCGAATGGGTTTTCAGTTAACGTCTGGAACAACTCATTAATTTGTACGTCACTGATATTGTGTTCTTTGAAGATGGCAAGAATCGGGTTCATTGCTATACCTTGTAATGTTAATGGACTAAGTTGTGATTTTATCACGTTTTCACAATACTGGTGCAAGCCTCATTATCTATTCATGATAACTGTCGATATGATTGATGTAATGTTTAAGGCCTCTGAGCAGCCGCTACTATTAACGTCAGTCTAGTGATTCAGTCTCGTCTCTATGCTTCATGACTCTATCTTAATTGCTCTGTCTTATTACTCTACAAAATATCAACTACTTGAAATAACTACATGAATAAAGATCTGTAATAATTCATAGGCTTATTCATGCCTGCTTGGTGTTGAGTTGAGGGATTATAGTGATAGTTCATCATGCCTATATTAACGGCGATGAATTATTGATTGAGTTTACAATATTGGCGTTTATACTAAGCCCGGTATGGCATGGTGCTGTATGTTTTGTTTAACTACACGGATGTTTTATATGGATATTGTTACCCTTTGTATTACCGTTGTTATTTCTCAACCGTTAATTGTGTATTTGGCATTTTATAAAGATACCGGTCTGACAACGAAAAAAAACGAGTTTTATCAATCCTTTTTAGTTATTCCCCCCAGCTTTGCTTTCTTCTATCTAGACCAATATTGGTATGCGTTAAGTTTACTGGCTGCAGTCACGTTATTCGGTCTGCTATTGGCCAAAATGGTTAATCATAAGGCAAGTCATCCTATTGTTCGAGATGATCTCATCTCATTCGGTATTGCGTGGTTGATAATATTCGGCATAGGTCATTTTATTGCAAGTTTGTTTACAGACTCAAGTCCAGACATCGCTGTAACACCAGAAGTTACGGCGGTAACAATACAACAAGGAATGTACTCCGCATTATCAATTTCACTGCTTTATTTAGCGATTATGCTGGTGGTATTTTTTGTCCGAGTCTTAGAGAAAAAATATATAACCAAAGAAAAATTTAGCGACTTTTTGCTACTCATTTGTAGTGTTATCGGTGGCGCGCTTCCCGTCATGGGCGACTATTTTATGTTGAGTATGATGCTAAACTTTTTTATCTTGTTTTATATCAGTGGAATAATTATTCGCTTAGATGGGACCGGTCCTTCTAGTGGGGCCGTTGGTTTTATTTTTGGCTATTTATTTATGATGGGTGCAGGAGTTTGTCTGTTGATCAAAGGTGGAGCTTGGTTGTTTGGTTAGCCTTTACTCAGCATAAAGCTCATTATTCAGCTGCCGATGTTGTACTAGCATTTCAATACGCCTAATGACAAGAAAGGGATATAAAAAAGCTAGATTATTTTGTGGTGAATGTTGGGTTTTGCACTGCGTTTTTAAGGTTATTTCTACGATTTAACATGCTTGCAATAAGGGCTTGGTATTACCGCTTGGTACTTGTTATGTTATGCAGGGTTATGACTATTAACGTGATGTTAATGGGGCTTTTATAGGATCAGCAAAGCACAATTGAGGTGTGACATTTAGTGGTTTAAAAATAAAAAATCATCTCAAATTGAGATGATTTTTTGTTCGGATTATTTAAGCTATAGCCTCATTAATAACGATTGTTTCTAGCTAATTAAAACGTGACACTTTTTTCTGCACTACAAGTGGCTGTAGATGATTCGCATACTTGATAAGTGTATGTTCCACCGCCTTTTGCTGAAATGCTATCTGTATAGCTACCGTCATTTGCCGTAGTGGTTACTTTGCTGTTGTTGCGGAAAATGTCTACATTGGCTGAACTTGCACCGCCAAAGGCTAAATCAACTTGGTTAACGCCTTTCGATTTATAACCATTAAGTGACAATGTAATATCGCCGCCCGTTGGTGGCGGAGTTACCCCACCGCCTGCACAGCCATTACTTGATAAATAAGCATCTGCAGCAGCAGCTTGCACAATACCATAACCAAAGTAGTCATCTTTACCTGATGCTCCGGCGTCTAACGCTGTGGCTTTAAGTGCTGCACGGATTTCACTGCCCGTACATTCGTTATGTTGTGACCATACTAAAGCTGCAATTCCCGACACAGCAGGAGTGGCCATTGAAGTACCACTCATAAAGCCAAAGTCCGATGTACCAATATCAATATTTGCAGTTGCCGCATTCACTAAGGCTGATCTGTCTTCAAATGCAGCCCCAACAGCAGGAATACTTGTGGCATTAGTATCGCCTAATGTCCCGTATAACATGCCTGGTTCGTTATTAATAATAATGGCACCGACACCACCAGATGCTTCACAGTTAGCGACTTTATCGTAAAACGAAATTACACCACGGTCGATCACACATATATTGCCGTTAGCACCTGAGTTAGTTGACTCAGCGGTACCCATATAAAAAGTGTTACCCACAACTGAACCGGCGTTTTCCATTGCCGATGACGAAAGTGCAAATCCGTCTGCTGATAAATTTGACGCAGTAGCTTGTCCTGCTGGATAGGTTGAAAGGGTATCTACACCGCCGGCAGAAACTTCAACACAAATGGTTTCATCAGTTGTGACTCTGCGACCTTTACCCGATGTACATGTCGGGAACTGAGAAAAATCTGCAATAACGTTATTACTATCATTGGCACCAATCATCATCACTGACGAATAACCTGCAGGGTATGAACGTACATTGTTGCCATCGTTACCTGCAGCGGCAATGACGAGTCCACCTGCATCGCTGAAGCTTTGGAATGCATTTGATTCTGTTGAGTTTGAACCGCCGCCACCTAAACTCATGCTAATGATATTGGCGCCCGCTTGTGAACAAAGATTTGCAGCTTGAGCTAAATCAGATGAGTAACCCCATCCGTCGGCGTTAAAGACTTTGATGATGTGCATATCAACACCAGGAGCCATGCCAATAACGCCAAAACCGTTATCTGCAGCGCCAATGGTTCCGGCTACGTGTGTACCGTGTGGGCCACCATTTTCGTCCCAGTTGCCCGTACCGCTGTCGTTGTTACCGGTAATATTATTCCACACAAAATCAGCATTACTGCGATCGAGACCTGAGTCGATTACACATACCTTGATGCCTGCATTAGGGTTAAAGGTGACCTGATTTGCTTGCGATTGGTAAACTGCATAAGGTGTTATTTGGGTTGCCATTGGATTACCAATGTCGTCAGTAAAACCCATTAAATGACGTCGTTGATCTTCTTCAACTAACTTAACGTGTGGGTTATTGAGTAATCCCCTAACTTGATCTAAATCTTTGCCGGTAAATGTCGCGGCGATAAAACCTTCACCATCAACATTAATTTGTGCACCTAATTTTTTGGCAAGAGCTTTTACAATCCCTTTTTTTTGCGGGTCAACTTGAATGACATAACGGTCGTCGCTTGCTTGTACTTGGGCCGTTGCTGTAAGTCCAAGAGCTAATAGTGACATTGAAATGGTTGATAGTTTCATAGAGTAAGCATTCCTATTTGTTATTATTTTGTGGTTGTTAACTCTGCTTTATAGACATCTCTGGATCACATCTCTGGATCTTAGTCTTCAGCAGTTAAACTATTTCTACATTTATTTTGTAACATAAAACCCACTTAATTAACAAATTATTAACCATGTGTATTTTAGATCTAACCATAAAACTGATTTTTATTTGCTGTTTAGTCGAGCAGGGCATTACCATGATGCACAATAAGAGAATAGCAAAGGGCATATCATGCGAGCTTTATCAATCAATGGATCACCACCACTCAGTCTGCAACGTGGAGCCTCTGGAGCCAAACTGTTACTGATTATTGCAGCAACAATGCTTGTTACAGCAGGGCTGACATTTTTTATTATCCGCACTTATATCTTTCCGTCACCGCTCACCCCGGTTAGCTTAAATGCTAAAGAAGAGCAACAATTGGATCAAAAACTGACTCGGTTAGGTTGGCAAGTTGAACCTCGCTCAACGGTTACAGCATCAAGTGGTGATTCCCGTGCAGCTGATAGTGCTAGTGAAAATAGTGATGAGTTAACCCCTGAAGCGTATCGTGAGTTTGACGCTGATCGGCAAGTGACATTTAGTGAGAAAGAAGTGAATTCGATGATTGGCCGTAATCCTGATTTTGCTCAGCGTGTTGCGATTGATTTTTCTGATAATTTAGCCAGTGCCAAAATGCTGATCCCGATCCCAGACGACTTTCCGATTATGGCTGGGGAGATTTTACGCGTGAATACTGGGCTTGATATTCATCTTGATGCTAATCGTCGTCCAGTTGTTGCGCTAGTTGGCGTGAGCTTAATGGGCGTGCCTATTCCGAATGCGTGGCTAGGAAACATGAAAAACGTCAATTTGGTCGGTGAGTTTGGCGATCGTGGCTTTTGGAATGCTTTTGCTGATGGTGTAGATGATATTCAAATTCGTGATGGCGAGTTGTCGATCAAACTGCGCAAGTAAATATTGTAAGTCGTTGGTGTTTTTAAAAGTGGGCGTTGATATCAAGCCCACTTTCGCCTTGAAATATCACGGATGAAAACCGTTAATCTCTTATCTTATCGCTAGACTGCTCTGGACTCATTCATCTTATGTGTGATTGATTCTAAGCGCGACTATTGTCGACGCGCTATTCCTCAGACCGACGATTGCTAGGTGCGATAAAGTACCTTCACCACATGCCAGCCAAATTTAGTTTTGACGAGGTGTGGCGTAATGAGCTCGCCGTTGAAACAGACTTTATCGAATGGTGGCACCATTTGACCCTTTTTAAACTCGCCCAAATTACCGCCGCTTTTGGCCGAAGGACAGCTAGAGTGCTTTTTGGCTAATACATCAAATTTAGCACCATTATTAAGCTGCTTGATGATGTCTTCAGCCTGAGTCTGATGTTTAACTAATATATGTAATGCTGCTGCGGTTTTGGCCATGTTGGTGCCTGTATTTATTTGTTTGAATGGGTAGAACAATGTTTAGCGCGACATTATACCTGCTTAGTCGACCAAATTGGCATGATAATCTAGCAATAATTTGCTCTGTTATGGGGCTTGCCTGTTACAGTTTGCTCTCCTTATCGATTGAACATCTACATGGATCCTATAAAGTAGATGCATGCTAGTAAAATGCCGCGAGCAAATAACAAAAAGGAAATTTTTAATGCTTAAGCGAATCATACCCCTATGTATAGCGAGTGCGATGACAATGGCAACACCAGTAAATGCAGAAGAAGACAAATATATTTGGTTAGAAGATGTTGAAGGCGCCAAGCCGCTGGCGTGGGTTAAGCAGCAAAATGCCGTATCTGCAACTCACATTAAGGCTTACTCAGGTTTTGATAACTTGGTGTCAAACAGCCTAGAGATTTTAAACGATAAAGCCCGTATTCCTTATGCCACTCGTATTGGCGATTATTTGTATAATTTTTGGAAAGACGAAACCCACGAGCGTGGTATTTATCGTCGTACCACACTAGCGGAATATGCTAAGGCTGAACCCAACTGGGAAACCGTGCTTGATATCGATGCCCTTGGTAAAGCCGAGGGGGTTAATTGGGTGTTTAAAGGCATTGAATGTCAATACCCACAGAACGAGCGCTGCTTTGTGTCGTTGTCTCGTGGGGGCGCAGATGCCGCTGAGGTGCGAGAATTTAATTTAACCGCAAAAGCGTTTGTCGACAGCACTCAAAAGCCGTTTGTGTTGGCTGAAGCTAAGTCAAGGTTAAGCTGGATTGATAAAGATACCGTGTTTGTCGGAACTGATTTTGGTGATGCGCAAAGCATGACGGATTCAGGCTATCCAAGTGTGGTTAAATTATGGAAACGCGGCACACCGTTGTCTGCAGCCAAATTAGTGTTTAGAGGTGATAAAGCCTCAGTTGCCGTGTCGGGTTATGTGATGTTTGATGATAAAACACCGCTGAATATCGTCACAGAAAGTTTAACCTTCTACACCGCTAAACATTATGTTTATCAAGATAGTAAGTTAGTGTCGCTGCCTATTCCTAAAGATGCCGATTTAAAAGGTTACTTTAAAGGTCAGCTATATATAGAGTTAAAAAGCGATTTAGTCACCCCAAAAGGGTCTTTCAAACAAGGTGCCATAGTTTACACACCCGTTGATAAACTCATTGCGCAAAAACCTGAGTTTAGTGAACTGGTATCGCCAACGAAGCATGCTTCTATTTCACAAGTCGCATTTAGCCAGAATGCCATTTTTGTCACTTGGCTAGATGATGTAAAAAGCAAACTTGTACGATACATGCAAAACGATAAAGGTGAGTGGCAAAGCAAACCTGTGCCATTTGAAGCCAATGGCACCTTAAGTGTGTTTGATGTTGAACGTGATAGTGATGATTTTTTTGTTAATTACACCAGCTTTTTAGAACCAGCCAGTTTATATCGCTTAAATGGTGCAAGCTTAAAAGCCGATAAAATTAAAGCAATGCCGCAACAATTTAGCGCCGATAAGTTTGTCACGAAACAGTACTTTGTTAAGTCAAAAGACGGCACAAAAGTGCCTTATTTTGTAGTGATGGCTAAAGACATTAAACTCGATAGCAGTAACCCAACATTACTTTATGGTTATGGCGGTTTTGAAGTATCGCGCTTACCAGCCTATTCGGCCACTATTGGTAAAAACTGGTTAGAGCAGGGCGGTGTTTATGTACTTGCTAACATTCGTGGTGGTGGAGAGTACGGCCCAGCTTGGCATCAAGCAGCGTTAAAGCAACATCGTCATAAAGCGTATGAAGACTTTGAAGCCATTGCCGAAGACTTAATTGCGCGCAAAATTACGTCAAGCAAGCATCTTGGTATTCAAGGTGGTAGTAACGGTGGTTTGTTAATGGGTGCTGCATTTACTCGTCGTCCTGAGCTGTATAACGCTGTAGTGTGCCAGGTGCCATTGTTGGACATGAAGCGCTATAACAAGTTATTGGCTGGTGCCAGTTGGATGGGCGAATACGGTAATCCAGATATTGCAGAAGAGTGGGCATACATTAAAACCTATTCGCCATATCACAACTTAAAACAAGGGGTTAAATACCCTAAAGTGTTCTTTACTACGTCAACACGTGATGACCGTGTGCACCCAGCGCATGCGCGTAAAATGGTGGCGAAAATGGAAGACATGGGCATAGATGTGTTGTATTACGAAAACATTGAAGGTGGCCATGCTGGCGCGGCAGACAATACTCAGGCTGCCGAGTTAAGTTCAATGGTTTACGCATACTTAATGCAACAGCTTCGTTAAATTTATCAGTAGCCAGTGTTGAATAAAAAAGGGTTTCAGCGCTGCTGAAACCCTTTTTTGTTTTCAATATTCACAGCTGTACAGATGAAAACTGTATATACCTAAGCGGTGCATATCCAGTCGTGTAAATTAAAGTTGTAGTGCAGATAATGATAAAAAGAGCCGCAGTGTAGTACTGCGGCAAATAGCCTGAAGCTAATGAGCACAAGTGGTCTTCTCTCGCCATTAGCCGGGGGGAGGCTGAATGATGATTAATTGCTTGGGTCAATCAACTCAATTTCATTACTGGCAAGCGCGCCCTTAATTTGAACCGCAACCTTAAAGACCATTTCAGCATTTGCCGATGCTTTACTTTGTAAGTCGAGATCGCTCACATTAAAAGTATATTTACCCGCAGTATCTGTCGCTTCTAATGTGCCTGTACAGCTGTCGGTGGCTGTACTATCGCATTGATAGTTTTGAGTGACATGCCAACGTTTCCAAGCTTTAGGCTTTATGGAAGGTGAGGCCGGGTCAGGAAAACCAAAATACACAATATCGTAATTGGCTACGTTCGTTAGCGCTTCACCTTCACTATTAGCAACAGTGAATGATAGTGCGCCAGTGATGGAGTCAAATGTGTCGAGTTTAACCACCACAGTGCTGGCATCATCAATACTCACGCCATCAACAACAGGCGGTACAACGACTACTGGTGGCACAACAACAGGGGGAATAACTACCACTGGTGGCTCAGTGACAACTTCGTCATCATTGTCGCTATTACAGCCAAAGATTAACAATGAACTCGCTAATATGGCGCTAAGATATTTAACCTTCATGATGCGCTCCTTAATTGTAATGCCCTGTGTGACAAGTGGTACATTCCATATCCGTTTTCACGCTAGCTGCAGAGCCCATCGTTTCGGTAACGCCATGACAAGACTGACATGCTTGCGCTTCAGCAGACGGTTTTGCTTCTGCTAATACTGAAATATCTTCACCGGCATTGGCACGATTGAGTAAATCAACAATATAAAAAGCCATGCTGGCAGAGAGGCGTTTGCAACGTTCACCTTTTAACGCAAAAGGCTTTCCAGATGCCGCAGACCAATTACTAATAGATGAATGGCACAGTGGGCTGTTAGCAATAGAGGTTTTACCTACTTCGAGTGATTTAGCTTCTGTAGAGCCAATGCCCGCAATGAACTCAGCAGATGATAAAGGTAAATCGTTAGTTTCGTAGTAGCGGAACGATGCACCAATAATGGCGCTGTTTTGACCATTAATATCGTCAAGAATATTAATCAACATACCGGCAGCATTAAGGTTGCCACACAATGTTCCTTGACCAACCACGCCTGCCCAACCATAGCCTGCTAATGCAGTAGGGATAGTGGCAAACTTACTGGCGTCAACGCTGCCAGATGCCGCTAGCATAGTCACAATGGCGTGAAACACTTGGTGCATACAACCGCCACCTGTTTCATAGGCAAGCTTTGCTGTTAACATCGCATCAAGTGGCGCATATTTAAGTTTTTCACCTAGTTCTAAACGGTAGTTTCCATCTGCGTCTGTGGCAGCAAATGCAGACGTGCCTAATAATGTTGCCCCAGCTGCTGCAGTGCTTAAACCAATAATCTGTGTCAATGCTTGACGTCTGTTTATGCTCATAATAATCACCCTTTACTCATCGTTATTTTATTATTCCCAATCTCTAGTGTTGGGGGTTTTTGAGTTGTTAGTAAAAAACGGGCTAACAACTTGATGTGGTAACAATAAGCAATAGAGCAATTAAAGATGTGATTCAAAGCAGATAAAGATAGCGGATTGGAATGTGGATTTTTAGTGATTATGGCATCGTTTTTTTGCGGACAATTTGTCCTCAATTTATGATTTTTCGTGATGTAAGTCTCATTATTTTCCATATTTCATACATCTTCTCAGCCATTTATTCTGTTTTTAAAATCATGAAATGACGTGATATCGCTCACAAATTGATTAGTTGGCACATTTAAAGGCTTACTTTTTATAAGGAATAAAGTGCTTAAGCATCAGGATCACAGATTTCATAAGATTTTATGCATACACTTCAGTATGTCGAAGTTAGGTCAATTATTGAGGCGGTCTACATGCAATTGGGACATTGCAGGTTCAGTGTCGACAAAGGGGAGTTAATTAACCAGGAAACCGGAGTGGTGTGGCACCTTCCCAGAGCCGAGTTACATGTGCTGACATTATTGGTCGAGTATCAAGGGAAAGTTGTTGCTAAACCATTATTAGAGTCGGGTCATGAAGACGATTCACATTTGAGTTCAGCGTCAGTCGCCAGGGCTATTTTTACCTTACGCTCTTTTCTTGGACCACAATATGAAACGCTTATCGAAACAGTAAAAGGCCAAGGTTATTTGCTGAGGCATCATCGTGCCCGTAAAGAATCCAGCAATAAATTAGCCCGCGTAGTCATTCGGCCATTACAAGCTTTGCTGGTGGTCATTGCAGTTGTTAGCGTGTCGCTGGTAAGCCTATGGTGGTTTAATCAATTTGGCCATTCTATCAATCCAACCATGCCGCTGAGTATTGAAACAGTGACTTTAGATTCGGGCCAGCAAGTCGATGTGATTCTGTATTCACCTTCAAACACCAATAATGAGTTACTGATTGGTCAAGGACAACTGCTCACACAAAGTTTATTAGGTTGTGCTGAAACGGTATGGAATAAAGCTTTTTTATCGTTATCTCATGACAAGCAAGTACTGAACATTACCCTCAGAGGTGATTATTTGGGCCAGTCTATTATTCGTAATTTAAAAATTAGCGACTTACGCCAACCTAAGCGATTTATCAATTCAGCATGGCTTGAACAAGTGAACATTTGCGACTCATTACCTGTTCGACTCGCTTCATCTCATCGATCTCAGGGGCATTAGTACAATGGCAAGAAAAGGATTATGGGTAATCAATATTGTCATTCTATTGTGTTTGCTGGCCAGTATTGGCGGCATTTACTCGTTAACATCCAAGACTCCGAGTTTTATGCTGAGCTGCAGTTCAGAACTGTTTAATCATGAAGTTGGCGCTGCAGATAGCGATCATTATTTATTGGTCGATTTAGTCTCTAAAGATGGTTTAGCCCAAATTAATTACCGCTATTATGACTTAGAGGGCAATTCAGCTGGCACATTAGCGATGACGGGTAGAGTGAATAGAATTGATGCTCAAAGGCAAATGTACGATATTTCAGTGACCACTAAACAAGAGTATTTAGGTGGGAGCAGTCTCGATATACCGGCACATTATGAATATTTATCGTATGTGAGCGGAATAAATTTAAACAAGAGTGGCATGCATTCATTAAGTCTTCAGGTGTTGGAGCGCGATGAAACAAAAGATTATGCAGTGGTTTTATTTCAGCCGAGTAATACCGTCTGTGGCTGTCGTTTGGTGCATTAATTTATGCAAACAAAAAGGTCGATGCAATGCATCGACCGGTTAAGTATTTAACCCTAGCTCGGGTTATTTATGCTTTAACCGAGTGTAAGGTTACTTTTTCCACTTCAGTTGCTTGGGGCTGAACCTGAGCTTTAGTCTGAGTTAACTCCCCAACAGGTAAAATAGTGCGACCATATTCAGCGTTAAGCACTTGGGCCATGGCAAAGTAAATAGCGCTTGCTCCGCAAAAAATACCTTCAAATCCTGCAATAGTGCCAAGCAGTGCATTACCGGTAAAGTCGCGTGCGGCCAATAAGAAAAACAGGATGGTTAATGAACCAAATATTACTTGTTTTGCTCGTGGATAACGTAACGATCCCACAAACATAAAGGCAGTAAAGGTGCCCCACAGAGTTAAATACCAACCCATAAAGTGTGCTGGACTGGCGGCTACGCCCATATTTGGCATTAAAATAATACCCACTAAGGTTAACCAAAATAAGCCGTATGAAGTAAACGCGGTGGTGCCGAAGGTGTCGCCACGCATAAAGCACATCATACCGACAATCACTTGGCCAATGCCACCGTAGAAAATCCCCATTGCGAGGATCATCGAATCAATTGGAAAATAGCCTGCATTATGGATATTGAGCAGTATGGTAGTCATGCCAAAGCCCATTAATCCTAATGGTGCTGGATTCGCTAATTTTGTAGACATCATGTTCCCTTAATGGAAAATGTTAACGACGAAATAACATCGCTAAAGATTAATTTGTACCCAGATTGGGCAAGTCGCGTATTTTAGAGAAAGCATCTACGGGTAGCAATAAGCAGCATTAGGTATGAATAGCTAATCGCAAAACAAGTTATTCAACTTTAAAAACAATGGCTTAATGTATTTTTTTTATTAAAAAGGGTAAAGCAGAACGCAACTTTTTCAATAAGTTATTTAAATTCAAACAGATACTGAAAGTGCATGGGGCTGGAGTGATATTGTGCAAGTTGTTGCAGTTAGTGCGACAAGTGTCAAAAATAGCATTGTTCTACCATTTACTAGGGCGGTTAAGTCGTGACTGATGCGGAGTATTCTGTGATGTAAGCGATACAAATTCACTAAGTTTGGTGTGGCTTGCAAAAATAACATTTACAGCAAAAATCATCTCTATGGTCAATAATTTATGACTAACCCCGGCTCTCTTCTGCTATAACGTTGAGCATTATACCAACCATTTTCACCTGCTCGATGACATAATCTATCGCTATGTTTGGTCGCTGATGACAACTCATTTGTTTGATTTGTGTGCTAGACCACAGACGTGCTTTCGCGTGATAGCTAGTCTGTAGTTAGGCTTTAATTAAAACCACATTAAATATACCAACATCATTGTGGTTTATTGGTATCGGAGGTTATATGCAACATAGGTTTATCACTACTGTATTAGGGACTTTAAAGCCCAATCTTCTGCAATCACTTGCTCAAGTTAGCCGTGAAATAGGCGCAAGTTGGGAAACCAGTAAAGTCATTAAACTCGACGGACAATTTGTGGCCATGATGCGGGTAATGATAGATGTCGATAAAGAAGCGGCGTTAAAACAAGCATTAGAACAGCAGTTTTCACAATTAACGTTTGTCTACGCTGAGTACGATCATGAAGCTAAACATCTATCGCCAGAATGTAAACTCACTTTAGATTGCAATGATCGCTCAGGCTTAACCCATGACATGAATCAAATTTTAGCGGATCTTGAAGTCAGCGTAGACCACCAAGAATGTTACCGTGTACAAGTCACTAGTTTAGGTAAAACGGTGTACAGCGCTAAGCTGACATTAAGATTACCGGAGAATGTGACTATCGCACTGTTAATTTCCCAGCTTGAAACATTAAGCGATAATATTCGAATAGAAGTTAACTAACCTTCTCTTAATCTGGGCAATCGTTCATCGTTTTAGGCAGTGGCTTCGATTCACAAAGGGTTAGTTATCCTTTACGGAGGTTAGCTAAACACCACTTTGTTTCTGCCACTGCTTTTGGCTTGATATAACGCACTGTCGGCGAGATCGATAGCTTGCTCTATCGTTATGTCTTGGTTACTGAGTTCAACGACCCCAAAACTGGCGGTTACGCTAATTTGCTGGCCGCAATAAACAATAGGTGTTTGGTTAATCATGGCTCTTAATCGCTCGGCAACATTGATAGACTCTTGATAATTGCTGCGCTCGATCAATATAACAAACTCTTCACCGCCCATGCGGCCGATTAAGTCGTCTTTTTTTATATGTTGTTTAATTAACTGGGTAATGCTGATTAATACTTGATCGCCGCCAGCATGGCCGAACTGATCGTTAATGGCTTTAAACTTATCAATGTCCCAGTAAATGAGGCATGCATGTTGCGGCTGCTTTTGTAGCTCAAGTAATTTTTGTTTCGCGTGGCTATAAAATCCCCGACGATTAAAGCAATCAGTCAATGAATCTGTCATCGCCAGCAACTTCATTTCTTCGGCCAAATCAGAAGCCAGCATATAAATCACAAATACTGACATACCAACATAAGCCGCAGGTAGGGCGGTAAAGTTAACAATGGCGTAGAGCTTGATAAGTTCCACATCCATCTCTTTACCTTGGAATAGCGCGATACTCGCTGCAACAAATATGCACATGGCAAATATGAAATGCATTAACGACGCACCAATTTCGGCTGGCCGTGATTTGGTGCGATGCTTAATAATCACCACACTAGTGATCATCAACAACAACACATCAACGTATAAATACAACGACATTCTTAAGCCTAGATGTGGGCTAATATAAGTAAAGTAATAGGTTAGCGCCATCCCACATACGCCTAGGCCAAGCAATGTTGCAGGGTGGATTTTAGTGTTAGTGCGTAAACAATGTCCCCATGTCCCGAGCACCACCGACAGCATGGATACACTGCAGCCGATCATCCAATACAGGTTATGAGAAAGAAATAGGCTTTTAAATAAACTATTAGCCCACAGCACAGTCGAGGCTAAAAAAGACAAAGAAAACATCAACGCATATTTTTGCTTACCCATGGTTTGCCAGGTCATGAAAAAGATTATCGACAGCAAAATGCTAGAAAAAAACAAGGTGATTAAAATATACGTAAACGGACTTTCCATATGGTGACTTCCTAGCTTATGGCTTTGTTTATATAAACCCAAAACGAAGCTATGTTTACTCGAATTAGACTGAGGGTTGCAGTGTTTGTTGGTAATAAATAACCGATGGATGACAACAAATACTACAGTGTTTATCAACTGTAGACGGCAATAGCAGCCTTAGCCAATTGGGATAAGATAATAGCCTTTAGGTGGTTAATTAATCAGCAATAATGAGCGTTAAGCTGTGGTGAGTTGTTTTATCGCTTGCTCGGTTAGCGCTTCGGTATATAGGTTGATTTTGAAATGCTCAACACTCCAACCTTTAATAAAACGCTGGAAATCAGCCCAGGCTAAACAATATAAAGGTCGCCATGCCTGCTGTACCTCAAGCGGATTGATTAGCGGATGACATTCGGCTAGGCCTTGGGTTAGCGCGGCAAAATAATGATTAAGATAGCCATTAATTAACGCTTCTGGTTCGTGATAGTTCAATACACTGCTTAACAACATGATCACGTCTTTCATGCCGCAACCTTGGCCGATATATTGAAAATCGACTGCTGCAGCATGGTCATCCTGACTAAAACAAAAGTTAGCTAATTTGGCATCGCCATGCACCAAGGTTTGAAATGGACATTGTTTCAAGGCATCGTCGATGAGATGGGCTGCCGACTTAAGTGGGCTGTCGGCTAAAGCGGCTAACTCGTCTGGTCGTGTATCTAGATGCCAGTATGTGCCGACAGGCCAAAGCCCTTTTGGCTCTACGTGCATGTATTTAGCATGAAAATGCCCTAACCACGTTAAGCACGCGAGTACGGTTTCAGATGTGGTGGTTTTTCTTACTTGAGTAAATCCCAGGGTATGCAAGTCTTGTAACACTAACAGGGTTTCATTGGCTTGTTGGTCTACATACAAACAACGCGGCAGAGGACTGAATCTCTGCTGTGTATGAAGATTTGCATAGTGCTGATACCAATTCACTTCCACTTGGTACGACTGCAATTTACGCTGATGCGACAGTGGCGTATTCCAACCTCGAGGATGCGATTCCTGTTGAGGTAAACAGATATATTTCACAATCACTGACGAGTACGATTTACCCGTTACATAAGCCCTAAATAACTGACCATAACCACCCCAAAGCGGTTGGATCACTTCAATATGAGTTAAGGTCGAAGCATCAATTGCGAGGCTAACACGCTGTAAAATATAGTCTGGAATATACAAAGGTGTCTAGTATTCGTGATTTTGGGGTGAATAATAACAAATATTTCGAATTCATTTTTATGAGGCTGCATTATTAATCTCTTTAATTCGTGCTGTCTTCTGTTTTATTGATACCTCGATGATAAATTATCCTGTTCGGATTTATCTTTATATTGGCATTTCATTTTTAGCTCAGTCGCTGCCATAAAACATCTTCATGGGTATTTTTATCAATATTCATTCACGATAATGAAAAAAACTAAATTAATGCCCCTTATTAGAAATGCTCATAAAACAAGCTGAAAAATATTAGGCGATGATTTTTTTTGATTGTTTTAATAATCGAACTAGCAATTGTTTTGAAACATATTTTTAACATTTAATTGTTTCAATTACGATAGGATTATCTTCAAAGTAAAGTCAATATAATGGCTGAAACATTGTGCTTTTACACAACCTATTGTTTATATTCTATTTGATAATTAAGTCTGCGTTGTTGAACAGTCATTAAATTGACGGTATCCTATTATCAAAATGTAACAAATTTTTACAAATATTTACAAGTTAGTATCAAATCCGCCAAATTTATCCAGGAGTAATCATGGCAACTGCAAAGACAACTATTTTCAAACTGAGTACAATTTCTGCTGCTATTTTATTGACTGCATGTAGTAACTTGTCACAACCCGCTAATGTATCTGTATATAACGCTGAAGAATTATCGCAACGAAACAGTGCTTTGTTAGAAAGAGAGAAAGCGGTCGCCAAGCGTGAAGCAGAAGCGCAAGATGCTTTAGTTGTTAAAACCAGTCCAGAGGGCGAATTACTTCCACCTAACGCTAAGCCAGGTGAGTGTTACGCGCGTGTATGGGTAGAACCTACATACGAAAATTACACCGAAACTTTAATGGTAAAGGAAGCTAGTGAAAACGTGAGTATTGTGCCAGCACAATACCAGCAAGTAACTGAAACCATTGAGGTACAACCTGCTAGCTTTAACATGGTCGCCTTACCAGCTACTTATGATGTTGTGACCGAGAAAAAGTTAATTCGTGCGGCGGGTTCGCAATGGTTAGTCGACCTACGTAAAGGCAGTGCGCCTGCAAGTGCTGAATTACTAAAAGCGGCTACAGAGCACGGCATTAACCTAAATAATGCAACTGCTGGTATGTGTTTCCATGAACATTACATGCCTGCACGTTATGAGCAAAAAGGTGAGTCGGTTCTTATTGCTGAAGCCTATGATGTGGTTGAAACTCTCCCAGCTGAATTCCGTTGGATTGAGAAGCGTATTTTAGTTAAAGAAGCCAGTACTCGCATGGAGCAAGTGGCAGCACAATATGAGACTGTTACTGAAGATGTTGTCGACGTACCAGCTCACAATATTTGGAAAAAAGGCGTTGGCCCAATCCAGAAAATTGATGAAGCGACTGGCGAAATCATGTGTTTAGTTGAAGTGGCAGCCACTTATAAAACACTCACAAAACGAGTGTTAGTTTCACCTGCTACATCACGCACTGTCGATATTCCTGCAGAATACGAAACAGTACGTGTACAAGAATTAGTGAGCGAAGCAAAAGAAGTGCGCACACAAATTCCTGCTAAGTATAAAAATATTCAGGTAACTCAAAAAGTTGCTGATGTTGAATTTGTTTGGCATGACGTGCATAACGAGGAACATCCCAAAGCAACTCGCACGGGTAACAAGATCTGTTTGACAGAAACGCCAGCTGAATTTGAAACGGTTAGTCGCCGTGTCGTAGTAAGCCCTGCATCGACTAAACGCATAGATGTTGCTGCAAAATACGAAACGATGAGTGTCACTAAGTTAGTCTCTGCTGCTAAAGAGATGCGTTCTGAAGTGCCTGCAGAGTTTGAAACCGTTTCGCTGAGCCGTATCGATAAAGATGGCTTTATGGAATGGCGTCCAATCTTATGTGAAACCAACATGACACGTTCGACCATTACCGATTTACAACAGGCGTTAGCATCGAAGGGTTATAACCCAGGTAAAATCGATGGTGTTGTTGGTGTTGATACCATTAAAGCGGTAAATGCTTTCCAAAATGATAATAACTTACCAACTGATAAATACATTAATATCGAAACGGTAAAAGCATTAGGCGTTAACCTGTAGCTTACGGTTTAATCGCTAACATAAAACCCCAAATGCCAATCGAACGTTGATTGTCTCTTGGGGTTTTTATTTGTTTTACATTTGTGAAGCTTGAAATTTCCGCCCTGATAATAGTTTCAACATCATCAAGTTAGTCCTGTCCAACTTTTGTTTCTATAGTGTGAGTCAATCACTTCATTTCGTACCAATATAAAGCAGAATTGCGTTATCAATCATAGTGTATTAAGTCAATACGATACCGACATCAACTAGCCTAAAAGATTAATATTATTAATTGTTTACAGAATAATATTACATGCTACTATTCTGCGTTTTTTCAAATATCATTAAGGAACAATGATGTACAAAATGTCTCTTCTAGCCACAATATTGTGCGCGATTTTAGTTACTCCGGCTTTTGCCAACA
Organism: Shewanella sp. SR44-4; assembly: GCF_014163715.1. Taxonomy (NCBI): domain Bacteria; kingdom Pseudomonadati; phylum Pseudomonadota; class Gammaproteobacteria; order Alteromonadales; family Shewanellaceae; genus Shewanella; species Shewanella sp. SR44-4. Next base: position 96,524 of record NZ_JACJDU010000009.1, read on the forward strand.
CAGATACAAGCTTATCAACATCAGATAGCAGTGGTTTTTATATTGGTGGTGCGGTGAATAAAACAGAACTTGGTTCAGATGATGCCAGTGGTTCTGAATCAGCAACAGGCTTCGGTGTTTACGGTGGCTATCAGTTTAATGACTGGTTTGGCTTAGAAAGCAATTTTTTTGCGGCCAACGTAGGTGAAGACGATTTTGATGTTGTTGCCGGTGCGCTGACCTTTACACCAACATTTACTCTGCATTTTAATGAGACATTTTCGGGTTTCGTTAAAGTGGGTTTCGCATCAATGGCCGTTGTTGTAGATGGTTATTATGATGATTTTACTGCTTCTGGTATTGGTTTTACCTATGGTGTGGGTATTAATGCTGCATTGACTGAGCACCTAAACCTGCGTTTAAGCTACGATATGAGCAAAGGTGATCTTGATATTGATGAATATGGTTATATTGATGATATTGATGCTGAGATTGAACAGATTGCATTGGGTTTACATTACCAGTTCTAATCATCAGCTTTAACTGATTCTAAAGTGATTTAAGGCTACCAATGGTAGCCTTATTTGTTTCATAGGATTGGTATAGATACTTATAAAGTCGGGCGATGTAAGTCGAAACGCTGTTCGTCGGAAATACCATAATAAGCCGATGGTCCACCTGCGCGCAAAACAGGCTCAGCTAATGCTGTTTGATAAATTCCTTCTGGGCTCAGCAAGTGTTTTTCAATGTGTACAGCTACAACCTCACCAAGCACTAACCAAGTATCAATTTTGTCACCATTAGCTGCGGTTAACTGAATGCATTGCGACAGTTTGCATTCGAAGCTGACCGGGCTTTGTGCAATGCGGTCAGCCTTAACAATGTTGCCTGCTATTGGTGTCAATCCGGCAAATTCAAACTCATCAGTGCCACGGGGCAATGCTGCAGAGGTTTGATTCATTTGCGCGGCTAAACTGCGGGTCGTTAAGTTCCATACAAACTCGCCAGTTTCAACAATGTTGGCGACGCTGTCTTTCCAACCTGTACTGGCAAAGCCGATAATTGGCGGATCGTAATTAAAGCAGTTAAAGAAGCTATAAGGCGCTAGATTTCGCTGGCCTTGAGCATTGCGAGAGGCAATCCAACCAATGGGACGTGGGCCTATAATGGCATTAAGTGGGTTATGTGGCAGACCATGACCTTTGCTGGGTTCATAAAAATAGCGATTATCAGCACTCATATTTTACCTTATTTATACTGTTGGGCTTGTTATAGCGGTATCAAATATTACGATGATTTAAATTGGATGGCTCAATTTGATAGCTCAATTTGATTGTTCAATTTATGAATCAACGCGATAGGCAAATATTACCACATCAATTATGGTATCAGTGCCGTCCACAATAAGCGTAAACCTACCACGATCATTAAACTGAGGATTATTTTTTTAAACTGTTTTTCATCAAACTTATCTTGAATGCGCAGTCCGAGTTTTACCCCAATCCAGGCAATGGGCGCCAATGATGCAGAGACTAATAAATTACTAAGGTTAATTTGCCCTAGCATGCTGTAGGGAATTAACTTTACTGCATTCACAACCGCAAAAAATACCACCGCAGTGCCTAAGTATTCTGTTTTAGGCAAACGCAGTGGGATTAAATAAGCATTTAATGGCGGCCCACCGGCATGAGCAACAAAGCTGGTAAAGCCAGCAATTGTGCCGCAAACTCGGCCGATAAAAGAGGATGGTTTTCGTTGTGACCATTCTCCCAATGTCAAACCATAAACACCAAATCCTAACGAAATAACCCCTAATAAGCCGCGTAAATACTGCTCGTTAAGTTGATCAAATAGCAGATAAGCCACCACAATACCGATAATGGCCGCAGGCAACAAAATCCACAGTTGGGTCGTATTTTGTTTTCCCCACCAAGAGCGCACACTTAAAAAATCCATGTAAACCAATAGCGGTAACATCACTGCCGCGGCTGCTGCAGGGCTAATGGCCAAGGCAAGTAAAGGCACGGTTAATCCGCCTGCACCGCCAGCAAAGCCTGATTTTGACATCCCGGTGATTAATACCGCTGGAATAGCGACTAACCAAAACAATGGATCTGTTAACACTGACGTTCCTCGCGATGTTAATCAGTTAATAACTATTGGGCTAATAGCTGATCATTAATATTTTATTCTTTAAAATAAAAAGCTTAACTTTATGTGTGGTTTAACTGAAGTCGAATAAGCTGGAATCATAGCACCAGCGCCCATTAATCAGACAATAAATTAATAGAACATTTAGCTTTATATTAGTAGGTGGTTAAGTGATTGTGAGAGCAGTAATTGCGATACCAGGAATGGCGCTACGGTATAGCAATTTAAGATGATCATGCAGTCTTTGTGGGTCAGCTAGCATTTGCATCAATAAGTTTACCGTCATTACGAGGGAATACTAATAAGTATACGTCCAATGCTTAAAAATACTACTTTCGTGATGATTTAAAGGAACGAAAAATGCTGGCTAATTTAAGTATCTATTTATCATTAATTTAAGTGTAATTAAGTTAATTTTTATGGATTAATTTCCATAAAAACAGACTAGCCAATATGGGGATGATGTGTGATTCTGTTTTCTAAACTCATTATTTAGCGGAAAATATCGTCATGATCGAACTGTGCGAGTGGCAACAGCAGGGGCAATTTTTGTCTATTAACGATCAGCAGATCTTTACTCGTCAAGCGGGTGATAGAACGGCACCAGCGTTATTGCTAATTCATGGTTACCCTAGCGCAAGTTGGGATTGGGAAGGTATGTGGCATGAGTTAACTCAACACTATTTTGTGGTAACTCTTGATATGTTGGGTTTTGGATTTTCAGACAAGCCCAAAAATGTTGATTATTTAATCAGTCAGCAAGCCGATATTTATGAAGCTGTTTTACAGCAGTTTGGCGTTAGCCATTATCATATTTTAGCCCATGACTACGGTGATACAGTCGCGCAAGAATTATTAGCAAGACAACTTGATGGCAGCAGTACATTGTGCATCAACAGTGTGTGTTTTCTTAATGGAGGTTTGTTCCCCGAAACCCACAAACCTTTGCTTATTCAAAGCTTGCTACTGTCTCCATTAGGGAGCGTGGTAGTCAAACTAATGAGTAAACAAAAATTTGCCGCGAGTTTACAAGGTATATTTGGGCCATCGACACCACCTACGCCACAGGTTATTGACACATTATGGCAATTGCTTAATCACAATAATGGTATCGCGGTAATGCATAAAGTCATTAGCTATATCACCCAACGTAAACAACATCGTGAACGTTGGGTTGGGGCGATTATCAACAGTACAATACCGATCAAGTTGATCGCAGGGGCTAAAGATCCGATCTCGGGCCAACACATGATCGATCATTATCGGAAGTTGATTCCTCATGCAGATGTAACCGAACTGTCTACGCTGGGACATTACCCACAAATCGAAGATGCCAATGGAATTACAGCTGCCTATATGCAATTTAGGTTAAGTCGTACAAAGTAGATGAGTGAAAGGGGGCAGTAAAATTAATGCCTGTTATATCATCGAATAAGGTGAAGTATTCAGTTAGCTCTAGACGGGGATGTAGCAAAATCTATCATTGGATAATAAGCACTTTGGGCTATTTTTAGGTGGTGGCTCCATTGTGATAATTTACAGTAATATATCTGTTTTTCTTTAAGAGCAATGAACAGGTACTAAGTGTGTAAAATGATGTCTTTAATGATAATTTCAGATGTTTGTTCAGTGCTTATTTTAGGTGTTTGGAATAAATAACCTTGTAAAAAAATAGGCTTAAATTGACGTAAATAATCTAGCTGCTCTTTGGTTTCAACCCCTTCAGCAACAACATCAATATCGAGTTTATGAGCAAGTGCGACAATGCTTTCATAAATCCCTGCGCTTTTTTTATCATTAACAGCATCATTTAAAAATTCACGATCAATTTTAATTTTGTCTACTTTTAGATGTTTTAGTCGGCTTAATGACGAATAACCTGTCCCAAAATCATCAATCATGACTTTAATGCCCATCGTATTAAGTGCGTCAATTCTGTTGGTTGTTTCTGTAAAATTTGCGATTAACGAGCTTTCTGTAATCTCAAACTCAATATTAATATGATCAAATGCAGAGATGATTTTTTGAGTGTTAACCAGAAAATTTACGTCTAAAAATTGTTTAACTGATACGTTTATCGCGATAAATTGATCTCGTTTTAAAAACCGACTTCCTTCTGCCAACGTTGTTTTTAGCAGCCATTTAAAAAAGTCTTCCGATAGACCAATGTCTTCAGCAAGGTTAATAACCAGTTCTGGATTAATATGTGTTCCTTGCAAATTCCAGCGTGTCAGTGTTTCATAACCCTCTATAGCTCCAGACACAGCGCAAGCGATAGGTTGATAGACTAAATATAGTTGTTCGTTTTGAATGGCCAGCTTAAGTTGCGCGGATAGTCGATAGCGTTCAGAGATTTTTTGGCCTATTTCATCGGTATAGTAACAAGCTGTATTCAGTTTATTACGTTTTGCTTCATACATTGCACAATCTGCTGCAATTAATAATTCTTGAACGGAGTTACCATGCTGTGGTGAAAGTGCGACACCCATGCTGAAGCTCATATCAATGCTGCGACTATTGATGCTAAATGGTTCGTTTTGACACTTAAAGAGCCGATTAATCAGTGACTCTATATTGGTTGTTCCTTGAGGAAAACCTGCAATTATTAAAAATTCATCGCCGCCAAGTCGAGCCACTATCTCATCATTTCTTATAATCGAAGCTAGCTTTTCACCCACCTTTTTAATGAGTATGTCGCCCGCTTCATGGCCGTATGAATCATTAACATCCTTGAAGCCGTCTAAGTCCAAAAAAATGACACCAATACTCGTTGATGTTCTATGAGAATTTTGCAGTAATTTATCTAATTGAGACAGCGCTAATGTTCGATTTGGAAGACCAGTTAGTGAATCGTAATACGCGTGATAGGTGATTTCTTTGTTAATCGATTTAATGTCAATGACTCGTCTTATGCCATAAATAGTTGCAGTTAATGCAATCCATAAAAAGCTAAAAATCAACTCATCCATTTCCCAGCTTTCGTGGCTACGAGTAAATTCATAAACTGATTCAACAAATTCGACATTAAACGCGAAAGACAAAATGACCATGATTACCACGAATAATGTGCCAACAATAAAATCAACTCTAGCTCGTTTTTTCATGAGCATGCTGGACTGAGTTTGTGATTTTAGAATGTCTAACTTCATCCAATCTCCAACACTGTGATGCCAATAACATATTGGTTATCTTATAACTATATATTAATATCGCCTGTTTCACGTCAGCCATTTACTCGTTAATAACAAATTATCTTTAATTCTTGCTGAGTGATGAAGGGAGAGGCTGTATGAAGGCGGATTAATTAAGTGTTGTTATAACCAAGTATTGCAAAATATATTGAATTAGACAAGGCAATGTTACTTAGTTTATCCACATAAAATCAATAGCTTATTTTATTTCATCCGTTACTGCTTATTCGCCGCTTTAGTAAGAATATGACATAGAGATATTGACAAAAAATGGCACTGGTAAAGCGGCCTAATATTGCTTAATGAGGAGTGCTTTCTTTTTTTGCTTACTCAACACTCAACAGCTGCTAAATATGCAGGGCTACTACACTAAAGCACTGGATGATTTATTGGTCGTTATCACACAATAAATTCACTTCTATTTTGTTTAATCTGCTCATCGTTAAAATATGCACGCACTCGTCCTGAGCCTATTGAGAATGTCTTGGTTACGTGATCCACGCTTATCTTCTCTAATTAATAAGGTTGGGTGGCTAGGTTAATCGCCATGTGATTGATACGTTCTGCGGTGAATCCATTATTGTGGGTATATCTTCAATACTAATGCCACTGGAATGTCATTAGCATGGTTTATTTGTAGTGTAGACATCATATGGACAGCGCTTTATATATTGATAAATATAGAATCAAAATCAATAAAATTGTCATATTCATTTGATATCATTAATATTTATATATCATGGGGAATCATCATGCGTGTCATTGCTATTATATGTGGATTGCTTACTAGCTTATTGAGCTGTTATTTATCAGCTAACACTACAGCAGCAGTACCAGAAAAACCCTATGTATTACTCGTGTCTATTGACGGTTATCGATACGATTACAACAGCTTGCATAGCCCTAAGCACCTTACTGATTTTGCTAAACACGCTGCCACAATCACTCGTTTTAAGCCGTCGTTTCCGACAGTGACGTTTCCTAATCACATCACCTTAGTGACAGGCCTTTACCCCGCTCATCACGGCATAGTGTCAAATCGATTTTATAATCATGCTTTGCAACAGCCTTATGCCATGAATATTAAACAAGCGGTCACTGACGGCCGCTTTTACTATGGGGTGCCGTTATGGTCATTAGCGGGTCAGCAAGGATTAAAAAGTGCCACCTATTTTTGGCCAGGTTCAGAAGCTAAAATTGCTGGTCAGCGACCAAATTATTGGTTGCCTTATCGTGACAATGCTCCCAACAATGAAAGAGTCGAGCAGGTTTTGCAGTGGTTTAATTTAGCCGAAGATCAGCGGCCACAATTTGTAACGTTATACTTTTCAGATGTAGACACCGCAGGCCACCTTTTTGGCCCAGAGTCTACAAACACCTATCAAGCGGTGCAGAAAGTTGACCAAACTATAGGGCTACTTTTAGCGGGAATAAAAGCCTTACCTTTTAAGGTTAATGTGATTATTACATCCGATCATGGTATGGCGAATGTTGCAGGATTTGAACGTCTGTATACCGATAAATTGTTTGTGGGCAATAAAGCGTTAAAAGCTAGATTTAGCTTTAATAACGATGCGGCTTTTTCATTAGTCACAGCCACTGGTGAGAATAAGCAACAAGATTTAGATGCCTTAAAAGCATTAACCCAAACAGTGCCTGGTTTGCAGTTTTATCGCCAACAAGATATTCCCACTTCTTTGCACTTTAACAATAATCCGTCAATTGGTGATGCAATATTAATCAGTAATCAACATTACATTACTAGCACCGATGCGAGGGCTGGCGTAGTAGGCAAGCACGGTTATGATGCCAGTGTCATCAGCGACATGAACACAGTGTTGTACGCTCAAGGGCCGGCATTTAATCATGTGACAGTCGACTATGCTGAAAACATTCATTTGTATCCACTCATTGCTGATATTTTAGGGTTAACCATAACCGAACCCATTGATGGAAGATTGTCGGTATTATCGCCACTATTGGCCGACTCGAGATAATATTAGCGCGTGGCGTATTGATGTTGTCTAAACCCCGTGGTTAAACTCATTGGTTTGACTGAGCTAGAGGTAATATATTCTAAAAAGTGTTGCTGTTTCATATCCTCTTGCAAAATAACATGATATTTTACAATCAAATGGAGTTTAACCCGTTAGGTTTATGGAGGAGCCATGCAGGCTTTTTTAGTCGCTCAAGCAAATATACCCTTTTCAATTGCGCTTGTTATTGTGGTCATGCTGGGGATGTTTGAAATCATCGCCATGATTGCAGGCTTAAGTGTATTTAGTGCACTTGATAATTGGTTTTCACTCGATGTCGATACAGATGTTGATACCACGGTATCTGTTACCGGGATGACCGGTATATTGGGTTGGCTGTGTCTTAATCGCTTACCGTTACTTATCTGGTTTGTATTAGCATTAAGTAGTTTTGCGATAGCAGGGTATGTGATTAACTTTGGCTATTCACAAATTTTTGGCAGCTTCTTACCCCAAATCATCACCGTACCTGTTGCGTTAGTCATAATGTTTTTTTCAAGCCACTTTATTGGTAATGGTATTGCCAATATTCTCCCTAAAAACGAAACCTCAGCAATATCAATTGATGCGCTTGGCGGTTGTGTCGGCAAGATAACCCAAGGTCGTGCAATAAAAGGCATGCCGACAGAAGCGGTGGTTCGGGACACATTTGGGCAGAAACACTACGTGTTAGTTGAACCAGAACACGACGATGTCGAATTTTTGCCAGGCGTCGATGTTGTACTCATCGCTCATCAAGGCAAAGTCTGGACAGCAACCAGATTCAGTTAACCTAAAAATATCTTATTGAGATATACCCTAAAAATAAAAATGTCATTCCAATGACACTTTTTGATAAAACACAGTTGTATTTAAAAGGAAATTAAATGGAAACGTTAACAAACTTTGATTCAGGAAGCGGCTTTGTCCTCCTCATTGCTGGCATAGCAGTATTAGGATTGATTATTATTGGACTTATTTTTGCCAAATTGTACAAACGAGCCAGTAAAGAAATGGCTTTTGTTCGTACTGGGTTCGGCGGTGAGAAAATCATTAAAGATGGTGGCGCAATTGTGCTGCCAGTGCTGCACGAAACGATTTCGGTCAATATGAATACCTTGCGTATTGAAGTCGAAAAAAATCAAAAAGATGCCCTGATCACCAAAGACAGAATGCGCGTGGATGTAAAAGCCGACTTCTATTTACGTGTTGCGCCAAATGCCGAAGGGATTTCAATGGCAGCGCAAACGTTAGGCACTCGCACTAATCGTGTTGAAGAACTAAAAAAATTAATGGAATCAAAGTTTGTCGACGTATTGCGTACCGTTGCAGCCGAAATGACCATGACCGAAATGCACGAGCAGCGCGCTGACTTTGTCCAGCGAGTGCAGAATAATGTCGCCAATGACCTTGAGAAAAACGGCCTAGAATTAGAATCTGTGTCGCTCACGGGTTTTGATCAAACTGACTTGCAATTTTTTAATGAAAATAACGCATTTGATGCCGAAGGTCGTGCTCGTTTAGCTAAAATCATTGAAGAAAAACGTAAAGAAACCAACGATATCCAACAAGAAAACCGCATCAAAATTGAACAGCGTAATCTTGAAGCAGAAAAAGAATCATTAGAAATCGAAAAGTCGGAAGAAGAAGCTCGCCTCGCGCAGCAACAGTCACTCGAATTTAAACGTGCCGATCAAAAAGCTGAAATCATTAAACAAAAAGAAAACAAAGCCCGCGAAGAACGTGAAGCCGAAATTGCCAAAGAGCGCGCAATTGAAACGGCTGAAATTGAAAAAACCAAAGACATCGAAACCCGTGAAATTGAAAAGTATAAGTCTATTGAACAGTCACGCATTCAGCAACAACGCGATATTGAAGTATCTGAACAAGACAAACGCATTGCGGTAGCCGCTAAGTCAGAAGAAGAGTCAGCCGCTCGCGCTCGCGCTGCAGAAGCTGAAAAAACCAAGGTAGAAAAAGAAGAAGCGGTTATTACTGCGCGCCAAACTGCTGAAGCTAATCGTCGTAAAGACATTGAAGTTATTGATGCCCGAAAAGAAGCTGAGCGTGAGGCCGTGGGTGTTACGGTTCGAGCTGAATCAGAAAAAGTTGCCGCGGAAGATAGAGCTAGCGCCATTTTAATTGAAGCGCGTGCCAGTGCAGACGCTAAGATGCTAAAAGCCTCAGCCGATGAGAAAATCTATGCAGTTGAAGCTGCGGGTAAGCGGGCACAGTACGAAGCTGAAAACGTACTGAGCAACGAACAAATTGCACTGCAAAGATCATTAGCCATATTAAAAGCCTTACCAGACATTATTGCTCAAGCCGTTAAACCGCTTGAAAAAATTGAAGGTATTAAGATTTTACAAGGCTATGGTACGGGCAATCAAATGAGTAACGGCGAGGGTAACCAATCCCAGGGGGGTATTGCAGAGCAAGTAACCACTGCAGCATTAAACTATCGTGCTAATGCCCCTGTGGTTGACGCCATGCTACGAGAGTTAGGCCTAGTTAATTCAGAGTCTGGTAATTTAAATGACCTACTGACAGGCAATAATGCACTGACATCTGAAGCGATTAATGTCATTCAATCGGCCAAAACGGGCTTTGGTGTGGATGAAGTTATCCCTGGCATTAATCCAGCGCAATAAATGCTAAGTTGCTAAAGAGGTCTCTTTCCTCTTTAAAATACAAAAAGTGCCTTTTGGCACTTTTTGTATTTATCAGCATCACTCTATAACAGCGTTATGCCGACTATGTTCAATCTCAGTTACTTAGCGGGAGTGTGAAACACTTTTTAAGCTAAAGAGTGAGTTACAACAATTGATCCTGTAACAGATTCTGTGTTGTTCTGCCTTATGACATTATGGTCTTAATCGTTGAGAGACTTAATATTCTTTAAGGTTTATTGTGAGATTATCATAGACTTGATATTAACTTTCTCAGTGGCCAGAAGGCAGACTTTCAGCCATAGTACTTGGAATTTAACTGTTAGTTATGATTGTATTATGGTCGTTATCAGTTAATGCTAGATATAGGCTAAATACACGTGTGTGACGACTCAGCCTCTCAAATAAGCCCAAAAAGGTAATGTGAACCATGACAACAGCAATAGATTATTATTTTACGAGTGTTTCTCCTTATGCCTATTTAGGCCATAACACCTTTACCTCGTTGGCTGAACAGCACAAAGCTGCTATCAACTATAAGCCGATTAAACTGGCAAAATTATTTGCAGTATTAGGTGTGTTACCGGTAAAACAACGCCTGCAAGCTCGACAAGACTATCGCTTAATTGAGTTAGCTCGTTGGTCAACAAAGCGCAAATTGACCCTTAATCTACAGCCTGCTTTTTTCCCTGCAGACCCAAGTTTGGCCGACAGATGCATAATTGTGTTACAACAAGCTGGACAAGATGTCGGTGAATTTGTTGGTAATGTACTGGCAGCATGTTGGGCAAAAGATCAAAACATTGCTGATGAAGCGGTGATTAAGCAAATATTAACCTCACTCAATGTCGACGCCGACAGTGTTGTGCAGCAAGCATTGTCAGCCGAAATCGAAGTAATATACGAATCTAATACTGTAGATGCTATTGAAAAAGGCTTGTTGGGTGTGCCGACTTATGTGTATCAAAATGAGCCATTTTGGGGACAAGATAGACTCGATTTACTTAACGACAAGCTGGCTGGATAACGTTATTTAGGTGAGGTCTAAAATAAGGTTGCAGTGGTTATTTACTGCAACCTTTACCGGTGCCAATAGTAATGAACGTTCAAAAGTAAAAACCAATAATCAATTGCTGTTTACACGTATTAATTTGGTTTTTGTAGTCAATAACTTTACTTATAAATAGTCATCAGTTGGCAGCCATTATGGTTGAATGTTTTTACATCAACGTTTAATCACAATCCATTATTTCAACTTTGTAATACCTATTAGAACCGCAATAATACCACCCGCCATTCCAGCCCAGGCTTCAATAGGTGTATCACCACTTATGGCGCGGGTAAGTTGGGAGCTCGCTGCATCATAAATATTGTAGCCCCACAATGCTAAAAAAATACCCGCAATAACAAGTACAATCCCAATAATTTTATTATTCATGCTAACTCCAGACTTTGATGAGCTGATAGTTGATAGCTAATAGTTGATGATGTCACCGTTGATGACGTTTAGTTGACCATGTCGCAGTAGATAACCTGAAACTAACCAAACACATAACGGCTCTGTATACGAACGCTTCAGACCAACCTCTGGGTAAGACCGTTTCCGTCTATTTCATTTTTAGCCAAATGAAATAGACACAAGCTAACCTGTTATTTACCTGGCAGTCACTATAGTTTGACGTTATTTCTAATCTGTTCTATTCGCTCGCGGTTAACCCCAAAGTCAGACTCTCCGATACGAGAAGCGGATCTAACATGGATGGTTATTTTATCGGATGCTGTTGACGGAAAGTAAAACTCAACATCATCGACAAACCGCATTATCTGAGAGGTAAACTCTACTCGGATATAATCATCCTCAACCACGACGATATTCGCTCGTTCAGCAGTCTTTAATACGTGCAACAGTTTTGCCTGCGCCTGCTGGCGTGTGCCGACGAACTCAATCGGTTGTATCGCATGCTCTTCATCTGCAGCTGATTGTTGGCTACTGACACAATTTGGCGATTCAGGACATGGCATTAACTGGCCATCATTAATGCCTAAAGTAGGCACTGTGCCAGAACAACCCATTAACAGCGTCATGCTGAGTGTAATAATTGAAATCTGCTTGTACATTATTAATATCCTTTTATTTATTTTCACGGTGACCATAACTCAATACTCGGGTTATTTGCCATTTGTCGTCTACTTTACGCCAAACCATGACAAAGTCAGCTTTACCTTCACATTGGTTGGTTTTATTTTGACAAAAGATATGCACCCCTTCTGTAATCGCACCAAAATCTTTAATCGAGTGGACGTTAAAAGATCCTTCAACCAGCTTTCGGGTGTAATGACCACATGCATTGTTTTTAGTATTGGCAATCATGCTGTCACGGTCCCACGTTACCCCACCATTATCATGATAAAACTCGACATCAGCTGCAAAAAAGCTTGCGTGCTTATCTAGCTCTTGCGGATTTTGACAATGATTAAATGAGTCAAACACCGCAGTATCAAGCGCTTTCATTGTGTCAGCTAACACCATGTCATCAGCCAATGAAGGTATTGAGCAAAAAGCTAATAAAACCAAGCAGATTTGTTTCATCGTTTCGATTCCTTATGTGCCAGTAACAAGGATAGTGAAAGTGCCAGATTTAGTGGTTCAGTCATAAAGTGTGTTGTAAATAGGCGGTCAAATACGGTTAATACAGAAACTTTATGAGGGCTAAAGTATAACTACAGAATATAAACGTAAAGTCATCGTTCTGAAAACTCAATATTCAAAGGGGTAGGGATTTGAGCCCTACCTCTTACTTCTAAGACGCCTGTATACACGGGTTGTACGAGTATTGAATGAGTAAATGGTTACACCAAACTGTTGTTTTATTTATCGTCAGAAGAATGATGTTCTGCCTCAAGTGCTAAAGCTTAATCATAGTTATTGAGCCATAGTCTCTTGTTATGTGATTTTATTCTGTTTATGGGCATGAGAATCAATTTTTAAGAGATAGATCGTAAACTAATCTATTTGCAGCAGAATAGAGTTGATCCAATGGGTTTGTGCCACAATAATTTTCGATGTATTTAGTAATTGCCTGAGTATCTAGGCCTTCCAAATAACTATTCACCTTCTCGAAGTGCAAGCTTTCATTTTTTGCCGTTACAAAGCCGAGAACCCACTGATTTGCCATATCATGACCACTTCCATTTTTACTTAGGCTCGAATATTTTCCGCATGAGACAGACCCAAGCCCATATGCCATAAACTCACCTGAAGCGCTGTCGGAAAACGAATAAGACGAAGCTAATAAGGCAACTATAAAAATCACAGCTCTATTCATGATGAACCTCCATTTTTCACATAACTTCTTATTATATGGTAACTGTGAAAAAATACACTTTAATAGCATGCCAAATAAGAAACATTAATGCGCCACCAATAGCACACTTAAATTGAAAGCTATTATATTTACCTGCATTAGATGAGTTACTTTCCAATGCAGAAGTAACACCACTAATTGCTGCTTCAATTTCTAGAGGGTGCAGTGGTTGTTGAGGATGAACCCCTTTTTTTAATTGCAATAAGTTAAAATTTGAAAATGTTGCAGTTTGGCACCATTCAAGATATTTACAGCCAAAATAAAAACTTAACCCCCAAAAGATTACAGATAAACCTAATGGTATGTCTGCATAAGTGACTTTTAAACCAATAGTTTTATTTACAGTAAACGCTATTGCTGATGCAACAATAGCCAATAGAAAATATGCATATTTATCTTGGCCAGTACGATGTTGTTTATATAATTCTAGTAATTCAGGATCCGACAATTGATGCATACTCCTTTGCCTTATAACGTTTAGTATTTATGCGTTGCGCTGTTTGCAAGGCATAAATCGCTTGTTGGATTTGGCCGATGCCTAGTCAAAATTAATTGGCATGCTTTATGCTGTAGGGATTTGCATTTTTTGATGCTGGCTCTGGGCTACAGAGCAGTTTTGAGTCAATTGATATCGAGTTGTGGGTTGGTTTTTCATTGAAATTCCTTTTCATGGTATTTTCCTATAATATATCTTTAAGCTTGGTTGATTCAATGAGGGTTACACACTCAATTGAAGCCTCTGTTGGCTCCGCTCCACGGCTTAGTTCAGCGTCCTGTTAAGGGGCAAATTGTAGTTGGCTAAAATGCGGAGCGGAACCAACCAACTTTATTAAAATACCGTTGGGTTAGTATCTGTTTCTTTTTGATATTGTTTTAATAATTTTGAATTCATAGATTGCTGAACCAGTTTTAATAATACATATCTATTTTCATCAGTACGATGGTGCTTATCAATAGAGTACTTTGCAACTTTTACAGCAATACTCCTATTTTTGTCTGAAATAATCCTAATGGCTAAAAGGTGCAAGTTTTCTAATTGACTGCTCTTTTGCTCACGGTATCGAGCAACTTTAGCTTTGGTATCAAGAGTGTCAGGTTCTGTTTTAAAATGATTTAGTTCAGAATCAAGTCCCCCTATTTCTAGTAGGGATCTCTCAATTTCAAAAAGAAGATTATTTTCTTCTTTTTGTTGCGCGTAATAAAGTTGGACGTGGTGTGTTAATACTCCGCCACCCAAAGCTAATGTTGCACCTAAAATTATATACAATGCTTCCATGTACGATATTCACCTAACGCCCGCATAAATTTTGGAGCAAGTGGACGAGTTTTTGCGCCTTTTGTCTTTTGAAAAAAAACGGTTTATAGCTAAATATTACCACCTTTTAGCTGGATTAATAATTCACCTAAATCTCTTTGGGTGCAACCGTCTTCCCAGTGTTCATCATCTGCTAAGTGAATAATTGAGAACACACTAGACCAAAAAACCTTTTCGTTTGCCGTGGGCTCTTTTGGTGATTCATCAGATAAACTCCAAGCATAAGACTTGATGGCCTCATGACCCACTTTCCCAGACAAATAGGACTCAAGCTTCTCAGCTAGCTCCATTTTATTTATTTGTGATACTTCAATACTCATAAACAGTTAAAGACTTATTGAACGGCTCGCCCGATAATGTCGGCTGTTCAAGTTATTGTTTAAATCATCCTACATTCTCTATGTCTTTGATGTAAAGTGATAAAAAACTCTCAACCTCACAAAAAAACCGAGGTTACGTGTTGGTGTCGTTCAAAAAATTAGCGATAATATTTATTTGCAATATTATCAATCAATTATACTTTTCGAAATAAATCTACATTACGACTTTAGGCTTACCTAATGAGTTGTTCATTTTAATTAAGCTAAATCTATTTATACCTGTATATAAAATCAGTTCATTCGGTTAAACACAATCTAACCAGTAAATAATGGTTTCTATAGAAAAGCACCTCAATACTTCTCAATAAAAAAGCCAGCATGTATACCTCAGTGAATGCACTTCCGCGTGCAGAGACATGCCGCCCGTAGACATAAATGACTACACTAATTCGTCATTGAATGAGTAACCACATGCTGAATACACTTTACAACTCATATATAAGTATCGATCTTATAAATAGGAACCCGTGGGTTCAAAGTCCTATTTTTCACCTAAACGAAAAAGGCTCATCATTTCTGATGAGCCTTTTGTCTTGAATATTGCGGAGGGATAGCTTGCTTGTAATAAAGAGGAACCCTGGGTTTAAAGTCCTATCTTTCGCCCAACAAAAGGCCCTGTATTTATCGATTTGGCATTTGGTCTTGGATCTGGCGGAGGGATAGCTTGCTTGTAATAAAGAGGAACCCTTGGGTTCAAAGTCCTATCTTTTGCCCAATAAAAAGGCCCGCTATAAATAGCGGGCCTTTTTATTTTAATGTGGCGGAGGGATAGGGATTTGAACCCTAGAACGGGATAAACCGTTGCCGGTTTTCAAGACCGGTGCATTCGACCACTCTGC